>JAFLSP010000112.1 GCA_022510885.1 Treponema sp.
GTGGAAAAAATCCGCGCGTTCCGCTATACTGTCCGCATGAATCTGCATGACAGGCGCTTGCGGGCGTATCAGAACATAGCGAAGTCCGACGGCGAGCGGGCGAAGGACGGGGACGCGCGGGAGCGGAAGCTGAACGCGGACTTCCTCGCGCGCCTTGAGCGGGTGGACGCGGAAGCGGCGGGGAAGCGGCGCGAGCCGTACCGGGGCAGCACGATAAACGCGACGGTCACGGAGGCGATGGAGCGCGCTCCGGCGGGACACGCCGCGGAGAAGGCGCGCGCGCAGGGCGGCCTGCTCATGGTGGGCGCGCGGCCGGCGGGCGAGAAGGAGAGCGTCTACCGGCGCGTGGCGAAGTTCCTGCTGCTGATTGGCGAGAACGAGGCGGCGAAAATCCTGCCGCACCTGGGCGAGGCGCAGATTGAGAAAATCGTCCCGGAGCTTGCCTCAATCCGGCAGGTTGACCCGGCGGAGGCCGAGGAGATTCTGGCGGAATTCCAGTCGCTCGTGCGGCGCGCGCGGGAGGACGGCGGCGTGGAGACGGCGCGCGCCATGCTGGAAAGGGCGTTCGGCGCGGAGAAGGCGGCGGCAGTGCTGCAAAAGTCCGTGCCCTTTGCCGACGGCAAGCCCTTCGAGTACCTTTCCGAGGCGGACGCGGGGCGCATCGGCGCGCTTTTGCGGGACGAGGGCGGCGCGGTGCGCGCGCTTGTCCTGAGCCACGTGCCGGCAAAGACGGCGGCGGCGGTGATTACGTCGCTTCCCGACGGCGAGCGCAGGGACGTGGTGATGCGCCTGGCGAAGCTCAAGACGGTCAGCCCGGACGTGGTGAAGCGCGTGGACGCGGCGATGCGCGAGAAGCTCGACGCGCTTGCGGTGGAGCAGTCCGAGGGCATCGACGGGCGCGACGCGCTCACGCAGATTCTCAAGCAGCTCTCCCCCGCGGACGAGGACGCCATCCTCTCGCGCCTGTCGGAGCGGGACCCGGACCTGGGCGCGGACCTGCGTTCACGGCTCTTTACGGCGGACGACGTTTTGCGCGCCGACGAGCGGTATATACAGAACCTCCTGCGCGACATGAGCGACACCGACCTCGCCTTCCTGATTGCGGGCAAGGACGACCCGTTCCGCGCGAAAATCCTGCGCAACGTGAGCCAGAACCGCGCGAACGCTATCCTCGACGAGGAGCAGATGCGCAAGCCCATGCGGCGCGGCGAGTGCGAGCGGGTCACGTCGCAGTTTTTCAGCACGCTGCGCCGCGCCTGGGAGGACGGCTCGCTGGTCATCATGGGGCGGGACGAGGAAATCTATGTCTGAGGCGAAAACGAATCTGAAAGCGGGCGGGGCGCACGGGGCGTTCCGCGTGCTGAGCGTGTTCCCGGTGGCGGACTACCACGCGACGGGCATCCACCTGCGGCACGAGAGCGGGCTTGAGGTCTTCCACCTGCTGAACGGCGACGAGGAGAACCTCTTTGCCTTCGCGTTCCGCACGCTTAATCCCCGCGCGGACGGCGCGGCGCATATTCTGGAGCATTCCGTGCTGTGCGGCTCGGAGCGCTACCCGCTCAAAGACCCGTTCATCCGGCTTTCCGGGCAGAGCGTCAAGACCTACCTGAACGCCATGACCTACCCCGACCGCACGGTCTTCCCCGCAAGCTCGCTGGTCAGGGCGGACTACTTCAACCTGATGGACGTGTACGGCGACGCGGTGTTCTTCCCGCGGCTCGACCCGGAGGTCTTCATGCAGGAGGCGCACCGGCTGGAGGTGGACGAAAACGGCGTGCCGTCGGTGCAGGGCGTGGTCTACAACGAGATGAAGGGCAACTACTCGTCCTTTGAGGGCGTGGCGGCGGACGCGGCGGCGAACAGCCTGCTGAAAGGCTGCGTGTACGCGCAGGATTCCGGCGGCGACCCGCTTGCGATTCCGTCGCTCACGCACGGGGGGCTGGTCGCCTTCCATGAGCGGTGGTACCGCCCCGACAACTGCATGGTCTTCCTGTACGGCAACATTCCCACGGAGGAGCAGCTCGACTTCTTGCAGGCGCATTTCCTTGACCGGCTCGCGGCGAAGTTCCCGGAGCGGACGACGGAGGAGGCGCGCTCGGCGCGCATCGCCTCGTTCGTGCGGGCGGTCACGCCCGAGCCAGTCACGGAGCCGCGGACGGTGTATGCCGAGGGGCCGGCGGGCGAGGAGGGCGCGGGGAGGCGCACCGTGCTGGTCAACTGGCTGTTCGGCACCTGTCCCGACGCGGAGACTTCCTATACCTACCAGGTGCTCGCGGGCATCCTGCTCAACCATGACGGCTCGCCTTTGCAGAAGGCGCTGCTGGAGAGCGGCCTGGGCGAGGACATCGCGCCGCAGACGGGGCTTGACGGCTCGCTCTACCAGTATATGCTTTCGGTCGGACTGCGCGGCGTGAAGAAGGGCGACGAGCGGCGCGTGGAGCGCGTGGTGTTTGACACGCTTGCCGCGCTCGCGGAGCACGGCATCGCGCAGAGCGACATCGACGCGACGCTGATGAGCATGGAGTACGCGCAGTGCGAAATCAAGCGCGTGCACGGCCCCTATTCGCTGCGCCTGATGAACCGCCCGATATACGCCTGGCTGTACGGGCACGACCTGCGGCAGTCGTTCCGCCTGCGCGCCACCTTTGACCGCATTGCGGAGCATATCCGCGCGCAGGACGGCTACCTTGAGCGGCTGATTCGCGAGCTGCTCCTGGAGAACAAACGGCGCTCGCTCGTGGTGGTCACGCCGACCAAGGCGTACACGCGCCGACGCGAGAAAGCCGAGCGGAACCTGATTGCCGCGCTGATGAAAAAGACGAGCGTCGCCGCCGTGCGCGCGGAGAACGCCGCGCTCCATGCCTTCCAGAGCAGGGAGGAGGACGATTCGTGCCTGCCGCACCTCAAGCCCGCGGACTTCCTGCGTGATGCCGCCCCGCTCGTCGATACGATTGCGACGGACATCGACTCGATTCCCGGCACGGACGGCAAGCCGCTGCCGCTGTTCGTCAACCGCGAGCATACCAACGGCATTGTCTACGTGGACGTGGGCTTCCCGACCGACGTGCTTGCCGCCGCGGACTATCCGCTGCTGCCGCTGCTTGCCGAGAGCGTGAGCGAAGTGGGCTGGGGCGGCATGGACTGGGCGCAGGCGGCGGCGCAGGCGGCGCTGCACACGGGCGGCATTTCGGTGAGCCTGCTCGTGTCGGACACGGGCGATTCGCCGAATACCAAGCAAATCGCCGCCCGCTCCAAGGAATGGGTCAGCCGCGAGTGGCTGGTCTTCCGCGTGGGAATGCTCGAAAAGGAATGCGAAGCCGCGCTCGGTCTGCTTGCCGGCTGCATTGCGGAGACGGACTTCCGCGACACGAAGCGATTGCAGGACATCTGCAACGAACTGCGCAACGACATCGACGCGACGGTCATCCCCGACGGCCACGAGTACGTCTCGCTGCGGACAAAGCGCGCCGTCTCGCGCACCAAGGCCGTGGACGAGCTGTGGAACGGGCTGAGTCTGCTGTTCACGCTCCACAATCTGCCGAAAGACGGCGCGGGGGAGACGGCGGAGCGGCTGCGCGCGCTGTTTTCCGCGGTAAAGGCGGGCGGCGCGTTCGTGCACGTCACGGCGGAGGAGAGCGGCATCGCGCGCGTGAAGGGCTTGCTCGCGGATTTCGTGCGGCGCGCGGATGTGCGCTCGCTCAAACCGCCCGCCGCCGCGCGCGCGGAGGATTTCGTCGCGCTCACCGACCTGGGCGCGGACGGGGCAGGGGAAACGTTCGCCGTCTCGGCGCAGGTGGGGTTTGCGGCGCAGTGCACGCCGTGCTCGCCCTACGGCACGAAGGAAGCCGCGCTTGAGGAAGTCTGCGCGCACTGGCTCTCCAATACGCTGCTGTGGGAGAAACTGCGCACGATTGGCGGCGCATACGGCGCGTTCTGCTATACCGAGCCGCTTTCCCGCTCGCTCGTGTTCAGCACCTACCGCGACCCCACGCCGCACAAGTCGGCCGACGTGTTCAACGCCTGCCTTGCCGAGTGCGCGCAGCGGGAGATGAGCGCGGAGGACGCGGAGCGCGCCGTGGTGGGCACGTACTCGGGGAACATCCAGCCGCGCTCGCCGCACGGACGCGGGGCAACGGGACTGCTGCGCACGCTCTACGCCGTGAGCGACGAGGACCGCGAGGCGAAGGTGCGCGCCATGCTGTCCGCCACGCCGCAGGACTTGCGGGAAGCGTTCGCGCGGCTTGCGGCATTCGCGGCAGAACGCACGGCACGCGCGATAATGTGCGGAAATATCAGCAATGGTACTGGAAAAAGTATCAGATTGCCTGTATAATAGAGTGACTGGGAGGATTCGTATGAACAGGAAATATAATCAGTGCGTGAATATGCTGCGTCAGCTGGTCTCCGACGTGCAGGGTGCGCCCTATCCGGGAAACGACTTCAACATGGAGCTGTATCAGATTTGGTACGAGCATATCCAGCGCGCCGCCGTGGAGACCCTCGGGTGGCTTGATGAGAACGCCCCCGAAGAAAAGACCGACTTCTCCAAGACGCTCAAGCAGTTCTTCAACTGACGTTTTGCTGAAGTCTTTTCGTGATGTGCCGACAATATAAAGAAAGGTGGCACTATGGCTAATGCGAAAAAGTATCAGCGATTCGAGCAGTATCTGTTGCGAGGAAAACTGTGCCATAACGGTTTTGAACGCTGGCGTTATTCGTTCGTCGGCATAGGCAGGACGACGGGCGAAGAACGCTCTTTTTTTATCGAATTGTATCTGGTCAATCCTGCCGTCTCCCCTAAAGAACCCGTGCTCGCGCAGAAGTCCCGCCTCTCGCTTTCTGAGGCGGACTTGCAGTACGCGCTTGCCGGAACCGATGCCGCCCAGAACGCGAGCGCGGAGATTGCCGTGCAGCCGTCGTATGCCTTGGTCAAGGCGGGCGTGTTCGGCGAGCAGGGCAAGCAGCTGAACGCCTTTTTCGCGGCGAACCAGCTGTCGTGGCAGAAAAATGAGGCCGCATTCGTCGTGGCAGACTGCGCGTTCGGCATGGAGCAGGTGCGCGGGTCAGTCCGCGTCGCGCCGTCGGAAATCCGCGAGCATCCCGAGATGCTCTGCTCAAGCGGTGTGATGGACTGGTCGCTGCGCTACGAAAAAGTCATCTCCACCGCGCCGCTCTACAGGAAAAAGGGCGCGGTCTGGATTGTCGGCGGCGCGAAGGCGACGTTCGCGGGCACCGTGCATCTTGACGGCGAGGAATTCGTCGTCTCCTCGCGCAAGTCGTCGGGCTACATCGACCGCAGCTGGGGAAGCGCGCTCAATCCGTCCGTCCTGCACGTCTCCTCATCGAACCTGACAAGCCTCATCACGGGAAAGCCGCTCGCGTCGTCGTGCTTTGCCATGAGCGGCGAATTCGAGGGCGCGCTCAAGATGTACGTCAACCTGGAGGGCGAGGAACTGCGCATCCGCAAAGATTCGGTGTTCGACCGCATTACCGAAATCCACGACTGCTCGCCCATGCCGCCGGACGCGGACGGCGAGAAACTGCACTGGACGGTGAGCGTGCACCGCAAGCGGCTGGTGATTGACGTGGACATTTTCTGCAAGACGGCGGAGATGTTCGTGCGCGACTACGAGGCTCCCGAGGGCGAGCGGCGGCTGCTCAAAGTGCTCGGCGGCGGCACGGGCTTTGGCGAAATCCGCATCTACAAGAAGCGGGGCAAGGATTTGGAGCTGCTTGAGCATGCCCACGTTGCCGACGCGCTCTGCGAGTACGGGCAGGTCGAGACGGTCGGCGCGTAAATCCCGAAAAATTTGACGATTTTCTCATTCCTTAGTATCTTCCCAGTAGTACAAAAAAGGGAGGTACGACATGAACTACGACCAGTTTACCTTGAAGACCCAGGACGCATTGC
>JAFLSP010000113.1 GCA_022510885.1 Treponema sp.
GCCGCCGCGCTCGACGACCTGCTCGTGGCAGAACCGTAAGTCTTGCTTTTTTTCTTGCCTTATTCTATGCTGTAGCACATGATGTCTTCCGACACTGCGGCCGACGAAACCGCCGAACAAACCGCACAAAAACTCCTTGAAAAGACCGACACCGACTCGCGTACCCGGACATACACGGGAGCAAGCGGCATCGCGGTGACAGTGCTGCTCTGTGCATGGACGGCGTTTCAGCTGTATTTTTCGACGGTGGGCGTGATAAGCGCGGTGAACCTGCGCGCGTTCCACTGTATGTTCCTGCTGCTGTTCACTTTTTTGCTGTACCCCGCGTACAGACACGAGAACCGCATACGCCGTTTCCCTCCCGTTTACGACATCGCGCTCATTGTGCTTGCGGTCGCGGCATTCGGCTATTTTGTGCTTGCGTACACGGGCATCGCGCGCACCGGCGGGCGGGTAAACACGATGCAACTCGTTGTCGCGGCAGTCGCGTTGCTTGTCGTGTTTGAGGCGGCGCGGCGCACCAGCCTCAATCTTGCGATTCTTGCGGCGGTCTTTTTTGCGTACAATTTCTTCGGGCGGTGGATTCCGGGGCAACTGGGACACAACGGATTCATGCTCAAGCGCGTGCTCATCACGCAGTTCTGGGGAACGCAGGGCATCCTCGGCGTGGGCATCGGCGTTTCGGCGACGTACATCTTCCTCTTCGTCGTGTTCGGCGCGTTCCTCAAGCATTCGGGCTTTTCGCAGTTCATCAACGATTTCTCGCTCACGCTCGTGGGGCGGACTCCCGGCGGGCCGGCAAAGGTCGCCGTCCTCGCCTCCGCGCTCATGGGCATGATTAACGGCTCAGCGGTCGCAAACGTTGCCACCACGGGCACGATTACCATCCCGCTCATGAAACGCACGGGCTACAAGGCGGAATTCGCGGGCGCGGTCGAGGCGACGGCATCCACGGGCGGTCAGTTCTGCCCGCCGATTATGGGCGCGGTCGGCTTCGTCATGGCGGAATTCCTCAACATAAGCTACACGAAAGTCATGGTCGCGGCGATTCTGCCCGCTTTCCTCTATTATTTGGGCATTCTGATGAGCGTCCACTTTGAGGCGAAACGGCTGGGGCTTTCGGGCTTGGCAAAAGAGAACATTCCCGACGCGCTCAGCGTGATTAAGAAGCAGGGGCATCTCGTCCTGCCGCTCGTCGTGCTTATCGTCGTTATGATGCTCGGCTTTACGCCGCTGCTTGCCGCCGTCATCGCGATTTTCGTGACCATCGGCGCGAGCTGGCTGCGCAAGGAAACGCGCATGACTGCCGACAAAATCCTTGCGGCCTGCGTGGAAGGCGCGCGCGGCGCAATCGGCGTGGGCGTTTCCTGCGTGATTATCGGGGTCATCGTCGGCACGGTCACGCTCACTTCGCTCGGGCTGAACATGGGCTACCTCATCCTGCGCGTCGTGCCGAACAACATCTATCTGACGGGACTTTTGGTGATGGTCATGTCCACGATTTTGGGCATGGGCGTTCCCGGCGTGGCGGCATACGTCATCGTGCAGGCGGTTGCCGTTCCCGTGCTGATAAAAGTGGGCATCACGCCGATTGCGGCGCACATGTTCTGCCTCATCTATGCCTGCCTTTCCAACATCACGCCGCCGGTCGCCATCAGCTGCTACGTGGCGGCGGGCATTGCGCGCGCAAACCAGCTCAAGACCGGGCTGATTGCGGTACGCATCGGGCTGATTGGCTTTCTCATGCCGTTCTTCTTCCTCGCCAATCACGTCCTTCTCATCGGCGCGGACGCTTCATATTCCACCGCAGTAACGTTATGGGCATCGCTCACCGCGTCCGTCGGCACGGTCGCTTTGGTGGCGGGACTGGAAGGCTGGCTCGTCGGCAGGGCGAACGTCATTCAGCGCGTCCTGCTGATTGCCGTCGCCCCGCTGTTCTTGTACCCGGGCGTGGCGACTGACGGCATCGGCTTTGCGGTGCTCGCGCTTGTTGCCGTATGGCAGTGCTGCCTGAAAAAAACGGCGAATTCTTCCCCGAAACGCAGAGAAGTGTGATATACTGAACCATGACTTCGGTCAAACAAGGAGATTTATATGAAAAAAATGAAGGCAATGCTGACCGTCACGCTTGCGGCGGCTCTCGCGCTCACTGGCTGCCCGAAGAAAGCAGCCGGCACTCACGAGCAGGTGGTGATTAAGTTCCCCACGGCAACGGCTTCTGGTGCCCTGTACGCGGTCGGCGCGGCAATCACGAATATGTGGGACACGAACATCAATTTCGTGTCTGCCTCAAGCCAGGCATCAAACGGCGGTCTTGACAACTTGAACCAGATTGCCGACGGCGAGTCGCAGGTGTCCATCGCCATCAGCTCAAACTGCTTCCAGAGTTACTACGGACTGGACACGTTTGAAGGCCGGGCAAACAAAAACCTGCGCGTCATCGCGGGACTGTACTTTAATCCGAACCAAGTGGTCGTCACCAAGAAATCGGGCATCACCTCGCTGGAGGGCGTAAAAGGCAAGCACTTTGCGGTCGCGGCGGCAGGCAGCAGCGTTGAAGGCGAATGCAACAATCACTTCACCGCCGCCGGGCTGAACTATCCCGACGACATCCGTGCGGAATACATCGCCTTTGGCGACGCGGCGGATATGCTTCAGAACGGCACGATTGACGGCGCATGGATTATGAGCGGCACGCCCGCCGCCGCAGTCTCACAGGCACTGTCCTCCGACTGTATGCTGCTCGACGTTCCCGATGACATCATCACCACCTTGCAGGCATCGTACCCCTGGTACGCGCGCTACACCATTCCTGCGGGAACATACCCCAACCAAGATGCGGACGTGCAGACCTCCGCAATCAAGATGACGATGTTCACGTCCACCGACCTTGACGAAGAGACGGTCTACCAGCTGACCAAGACGCTGTGGGAGCATATCGACGAGCTGGGCGAAGCGCAGAGCAGCCTCAAGGGACTGACGGCAGAGGCGGCGGTATTGGACATCGCCCGGCTTCCGCTCCATGACGGCGCGATACGCTACTATAAAGAAATCGGCATACTCGAATAAATGGCAAAAAAGACGAAAAAGACCGCTGCAAAAGCGGACGCACCCAAGGTCGAGACGCCCCGCCCGCGCACCATGCCCTCCGACGAGGCGTTCACCTTCCAGCCGCTCGTGCCGAATACGCCTGCCCCAAACGCAAGCGAGAAGAAATCTTGGTTCGAGAACGAGGACTTCTGGAAGAACTACGGGCCGATTATGTTCGACAGCGCGCACTGGGCGGAAGCCCCGGGCGTGGCGGCGGCGGTGCAGCAAATCGCCGGGCTGAAAAAAGGCGCGCGCATCCTTGACGCGGGCTGCGGGCCGGGCAGAATCAGCGTCGAACTCGCGCTGCTCGGGCTTGACGTGACGGGCGTGGACATCATCCAGGCCGAACTGGACGCGGCGGCGGAGACGGCGGCAGACGAAGGCGTGGACATCGCCCTGGTCAACGCCGACCTGCGCACCTACACCACCGACAAACCTTTCGATGCGGCAGTCAACCTCTACACCTCGTTCGGCTACTGCGACACTATGGAAGAGGACGTGCAGATTCTGCGCCATATCTGCGGCGCGCTCAAGGACGGCGGCTGGTTCATCATGGAGATGACGAGCCGCGAGATTGCCGTGCGCTACTTTACGCCGGGCGAATGGTTTGAGCGCGCGGGAAAGACCGTCCTCACCGAATTCACCGTGGAAGGCGCGTGGGAAGGACTGCGCTCGCGGTGGGTGCTCATCGACAACAAGACGGGCGGCCGCATCGAGCATGAATTCGTGCAGCGGCTCTACTCCGCCGTCGAGCTCAAGCGACTGCTCCTCGGCATCGGCTTTACGAGCGCGGAAGTCTACGGCGACTTCGCCTTTGCCCCCTACAACGAGAACGCAAAGACCATGGTCATCGTGGCGCGCAAATAGTCAGCGGCGCGTCTTTATGGCGAGGATGTTCTCATTGTTCAGCCCCGCCATGATTTTATAGTAGGCGATGCCGAGCGGAACGGTGGCGAACAGCCACGCGGCGGGGTCGGCAAGGCAGATGCCCACATAGCCGATTGCCTGCGGCAACAGGAACGCCACGACGACGCGCGCAAGCAGCTCGAACACGCCGCCCATGAGCGGCCAAAACCCCAAGCCGATACTCTGAAGCACGTTGCGGTAGATGAACAGCAGGAACAGCACGGGAAAGAACGCGCCGCAGATGTGCAGGTACGTCCGCGCCCCGTCAAGCACTTCCGGCTGCTCGCCGCTGATGAACATTCCCGCCAGCTGGTCGGAAAGAAACCATGCCAAGGCAAACGCAATCAGGCTGAACACGAGCGAGATAAGCACCGCCTTGTTCGTGCCGTCCTTGATGCGGTCGATGCGGTTCGCGCCGTAGTTCTGCCCGCCGTAGTTCGCCATGGTCACGCCGATGGTCTCCGCCGCCACGGTGACGAGCTGCACCACTTTCTGCGCGGCCGTGTACGCCGCAATCTTCGCCGCGCCAAACACATTCAGCGCGCCCTGCAAGACGACCGTGCCAATCGCCGTGATGGAAAACTGGAACGCCATGTTCAGCCCGATTTTGAGGTGCTGTGCGGCAAAATAGGTGTCCCACACGAAATCCCGTCGGCTCACGCGCAGGAACGGATAGCGCACCCAAATCCACACCGCCGAGCCGATGCCCGCCGCCGCCTGCGAGACGACCGTCGCCACCGCCGCGCCCGCAACGCCCATCCCGCCGTAAATAATCAGCACGAAGTCGAGGGCGATGTTCAGCAGGGACGAGAAAATGAGGAACACCAGGGGAGAGCGGCTGTCGCCCACCGCGCGCAGGATGCAGGCCGAGGCGTTGTACAGAATCATCGCGCCAAGCCCGAGGAAAATGATGAAGATGTAGGTGAAGGACTCGCCGATGATTTCCGGCGGCGTGTTGATGGCGCGCAGCAGCGGCATGGTCAAAAGGCAGGAGACCACCGTAATCACCGCGCCAATCGCCACGTTCAGCATGATGTTCATCGCCACCGACCAGCGCAGCCCCTTCTCGTCCTTCGCGCCGAAACGCTGCGCCGTGATGACCGCAAAGCCGCTCGTCACCCCGTAGGCAAAGCCGAGAATCAGGAAGTGCATCGCGCCCGTGTTGCCCACCGCCGCAAGCGAATTCGTGCCGAGCAGCCGGCCCACGATAATCGTGTCCACCATGTTGTACATCTGCTGGAAAATATTGCCGAGCAGAAGCGGCACGGAATACAGGATGATGAGCGAGAACGGATTTCCCGTCGTCATGTCCTTGCCGCCCGCCTTGAGCAGCGCGCGCAGATGAAAGGAAATGCGGTTGAGGTTCGGCATGGCGGCGGCCGCTAGATGCGGTTCATCGACGAAAAGACTTTCTCCGCCATGACGTTGATTTCCACGCCCACCGCGCCGCTGATTTCCGCGAGCATGCCGCGCAGACCGTCAATCGAAATGTCCGCGCTGTCCATGCTGACCATCATCATCATCACGAAATTGCCCGAAAGCACCGTCTGCGTAATGTCCGCGATGTTCACGTTGTGCTCCGCAAGCAACGCCGTCACCCGGGCGATAATGCCCACCTTGTCGCTGCCCACGACCGTAATAATTGCGTTCATGGCATCATTGTAGCGGATTGCGCGCGTTATGAAAAGGGAAAACGCAATCTCGCCTTGGCGGTTTCGACAGGCTCAACCACCGTACCATCCAAGTGATAAACAGTGTCAATAGTTTTTGTTAATCTTTATGCATTTTTTTTTATTTTTTTTCGGAAAGGTAAAAAACACGCACAACTAGGCAAAATGCGCCGCGCCTCTATGCTTGCCTATGCTATCCTTTACTAACCT
>JAFLSP010000114.1:0-4326 GCA_022510885.1 Treponema sp.
ACGCAGAAATGCGCGAAAATCGAGTCGAGTATGTCGTCGGGGGTGACGTCGCCGGTGACGGTGCCGAGCGCGTCAAGCGCGTCCTCCAGGTCCTGCACAACGGCATCGAGCGTGTAGTCCTTGCTGAGCGCAAGCGCGTGGGTGACGCTTTCGAGCGCGTCCTGCACGGCGACTTTCTGCCGCTCGCTGCCCAGGCCGCTCTGCGCGCGGGTGGTCGCCCTGCCCGCCGTCAGGCAGTGCTTTACCGCCGTGCACAGGTCGGCAAGCCCCGCGCCGGTCTTTGCGGAGACGCGCATCTTGTCCGGGGGAATCGCCGTGTCGCTCAGGTCGCCTTTGTTCCAGACGACGAGCAGCGGGACGGCCGTCTGTTCGATGAAGGCGCGGTCGTCGTCGCTCATGCCCTCGCGCCCGTCCACCACGTACAGCACGAGGTCGGCGTCGTCCGTCAAATCCTTGGTCAGCTCCACGCCGCGCGCCTCAATGCGGTCTTCCGTGTGGCGCAGGCCGGCGGTGTCGAAGAGGCGGGCGGGAATGCCGTCAAAATCGACCCAGCTCTCCAGCCAGTCGCGCGTCGTTCCGGCAATGTCGCTCACGATGGCGCGGTCTTCCTTGAGCAGCGCGTTGAACAGGCTGCTTTTGCCCGCGTTCGTGCGCCCGCACAGCACCACGCGCGCCCCGTCCTGATAGATTTTCTCGCTCTGCCATGACGAGGCAAGGTCGGCGAGCGTGGCGCGCGCCGCCTCAAGGTCGGCGGGGTGAAAGGTGTCGCGAATCGTCTCCTCGTCCTCGGGATACTCGATGTCCACCTCAATGGCGGCGAGCGTGTCCACGAGCCGCTTCTTTACGCCGTCAATCGTCTGGTACAGCTGCCCCGCGAGCCGTCCTGCCGCCCGCGAGCGCGAGCCGTCGGTCTTTGCGTCAATGATTTCGCGCACGGCCTCGGCCTTGGTCAGGTCGGTCTTGCCGTTCAGGTAGGCGCGGAAGGTGAATTCGCCGCGCTCCGCCGCGCGGAATCCCTTTGCGAGCAACAGGTGGTAGATGGCGTTCACCACGGCAACGCCGCCGTGACAAGTGATTTCCACCATGTCCTCGCCCGTGAACGAGCGGGGCGCGCGGTAGACGGCAAGCACCACCTCGTCGATGCGCGCGCCGTCGTCAACCAGCCAGCCGTGCAAAAGAGAATGCCCGCGCGCAGAGCGCAGCGCGTCCGGGCGGGAAAACAGCGGGGCAATCAGCGCGATGCAGCCCGTGCCGCTCGTGCGCACAATGCCGAGCGCGGCGGGGGCAAGGGCGGTCGCAATGGCGGCAATGGGTTCTTCGGGCGCGTAGCCGGTGGTGTCCATCACGCGCCGTTTTCGCCGGACGACTGCCGCACCGTGCGGATGCCGCCGAACGCGGGATACCGCCGCCGCTCCTGCACGCGCACGGAATTGAGCAGGGAAACACCGTTGCGCCCTGCCGCAATCGTCTCGTTCCGCTCAAAGGACACGATTGGCTCGACCAGCCTGCCGCGGCTGAGCGCGGGCTTGCGGAACTGGGGCGAAGCCTCGGTCGTCGTGCCGGCATAGACGGCATTGCCCACGTCGGGCATGATGTCGTCGTAGCGTCCGCTGTTGTTCCAGTACATATAGCCGCGGTCAACGGAATCGCGCACGCCGAAAATCTGCTGCTGCACGTAGTTGCTGTTGTAATACTGGCGGTCGTAGCTCACGCCCAGGTAGAAGGCCTGCGCCCAAGGGCGCACGATAATCCGGTTCCTGCCGATGACCGTGTTGCGGTACGTGCCATAGAAATAGATGCGGTACGGCCGTTCGGCGTAGGGCTTGTAGTTCAGGAAGCTCTGCTCAAAGTGGCTCGGGTAGAACATGGGGCAGATGATGTCCACGTATTCGGCGAGCAGTTCCACGTCCTGCCCGGTGCGCGTGCCGGAGCGGTACCAGCCGTTCGCGCCGTAGATGTCAATGCCGATGGGCGCGTCGATGTTCTTGCGCGCGTAGGACAGGAACGAGACGAGCGCGCTCTCCTTGTCCATGCCCTCGCTGCGCCAGCGGTATTGCGCCGAGCCGAGGTTCTTGCCGTCCGTGGGGAAGCGGATATAGTCAAACTGGATTTCGTCGAACCCGCGGCGGATAAGTTCCTGCGCGATGCGCACGTCGTATTCCCACACCTCCGGGCAGTAGGGGTCAACCCAGTTTTCGTCGTAGTAGAGCACTTTCTGCCCCGTCACTTCGCCCGCCTCGTTCTTTATGCTCTCATAGCCGCGCGTGCCGACCCATGCGCCGTTCGTCGCCGAATTCCAGATGGCGTACTTGCTCTTGTCGTACTGCGAGAGGTGCTTGTCCTTGAACACGACGATGCGCGCGACCAGATAGATGTCGTCCTTTTTGAATTCCTCCACGAAATGCTCAAGGTCGATGCTGTAGCGGCTGATAAAGCCTTTTTCCAAAACGAGCGGGTCCTTGGCGTTGTAGCGCAGCAGCCCGTAGTCGTCCTTCATGTCGATGACGAGCGCGTTCAGTTTGTTGTCGAGGATGAGCTTTTTGTAGCGCGCAATGCCCGCGTCCGTCGTCACGTGGTTTGCGGGGCAGTAGACCGCCTTGCGGTCCAGCGCCTTCTCCGCGTATTTTGACGTGCACAGTTCCGGCCTGAGCATCCACAGTTCGCTGAGCGCGATGCCGCTGCTGCCGTTGCCGTTGGGAATCCAGGCGGCGTAGAGCGTGTCGTTCGGCGCGAGCAGCCCGAAATACGGCGCCCAGTTCTTGTACGCCGCCGGAACCGTTCCCGTCCGCGCGTCGCCCTTGGTCGGCACGAACGCCGCCACCTCGCCGGGCCGCGTGTACAGAATCTGCCCGCCGTCCCAGAACAGCCCGTCAATCGTGTCCACCGGCTCCGTGCCGCTGTACAGCAGCTCCGCCTTTTTCTCGCCCCAGTTGAAGCGGTAGAGGTTCGGCAGGTAACTCTGCGACACGAACAGCTCCGTCACGGGAAAGCCGTCCGCGCCCGTGAATACCACCGGCAAAAGGTCGGCAATTTCGTCGGGATAGGTCTGCGTGGGCATGACCTTGAAGCCCCTGCTCACGTCATTCCACTGGGGCTTTGCCCGCCCGGGAAGATAATAGGAGAAGCCGAAAATCGGGTGCGACATGAACACGGCAAGCTCGGTCTGCGGGGGAACGGCGGGCGTAACCGTGCCGTCCGCGCCGACCACCGCCGCCTTGCCCGTGCCGGGAACCGCCATGTCCGCCACGGCAACCGCGCGGAGACCCGCCGTGCTGCTGCTCATCGAGCCGATAGAACGCCAGCGCGCGCCGCCGTCGTAGGTGATGTACACGTTGTCCTTGGTCGCCGTCACCATGATGCTCGGGTTGGTCGGATGCACCGACAAGTCCTTTAACTGATGAATCTGCTTGCGGAAGCGCGTGTTCGTGCCGTCGTATTCCTTAATCGTCAGGAAGGGCAGCCCCTCGTTGCGGAAATCGAACGTCGTCAAGTCGGTTGACGTGAGGATTCCCCGCGATGTCATAAAGAACCACCGCTCGCCCTTGTTCTCTGCCACGCGGACGATTTTGGAGACCTTGCCGCCCGTCCACACGGGAATCACCGTCTTGAGCGCAGAAATCTTGTACAACCCGCTTTCCGCGCCCACGAGCATAAAACTGCCCGCGCCTTTTTTCTGCGTGAGCGGTACGGCAGGCACGTCAGCGTTCTGCGCTTCTTCCTGCTGACCGTCTGCCAGCACATAGGACGACTTGGCAGACCGCGCGGATGCCTGGCAGGAAATGAACAACAGCATACAAACGATATGAACACAGAGAATACGCATATTTTCCTTATCGGCAAAAAAAAGGCAGGATTGAAGCGAAAACGAGCCGCGCCATCATCGCCACCCGCCGACGCAATTATATAGAAAAAATCGCTGTTTTGCGGTAGACTTGCGTATGCGCGCCGCATTTTTCCGCCCGCTCGATGCCTGCCTGCTCGCCGTGTACCTTGCCGCGCTCGCCGCGTCCGTCCTCCTGCTGCGCGGCGCGCGGACGGGAACGCCGCTGCTCGTCGTCGGCACGCCCGGCGGCGAATACGTGTACCCTCTGGACAAAGACCGCACGGTGGCGGCAGCGGGCGCGCTCGGAACCTCGCTCATCGTCATTCAAGACGGCAGCGCGTCCTTTGCGGACTCGCCCTGTCCCAACCATCTCTGCGTCCAGTCCCCCGCAATCTCCCGCGGCGGCGACTGGACAGCCTGCCTGCCCAACCAGGTTTTCATCCGCATAGAAACCGACGACGAACGCCCGCTCGACGCAGTGACGCGGTAGGGTTTCAATCCCG
>JAFLSP010000114.1:4426-5854 GCA_022510885.1 Treponema sp.
CCTTTTGTTGACAAAGCGTCCGCCGTAGCATACGATACTAGCGTCCGCCGCGCGCGGGCAAAAGGAGCACTCGTGGCAAAGAAGAAGAACACGCTCGTCTACAAATGCTCGGAATGCGACCACACACAGCCGCGCTGGCTCGGCCGCTGCCCGGAATGCGGGTCATGGAACACGCTGCAAGAATGCATTGCCGACCCCAACGCGAACGCGGCGCTGTCTGCCGGGGGCGTGGCGGAAAAGGCGCGCCCCGTGCCGCTTGAGACCGTCTCCGCGCAGGAAGGCGCGCGGCTTGCCACGGGCATCGGCGAATTTGACCGCGTGCTTGGCGGCGGCGCGATGCGGCGCAGCGCGATTCTGATTGGCGGCGAGCCGGGCATCGGGAAAAGCACGCTCCTCTTGCAGACCGCCGCGCGGGTGCGCGGGGCCGAAGCGGGCGCAGGCATCCTGTACGTCTCGGGCGAGGAGTCCGCCGGGCAGATAAAGGGACGCGCCGACCGGCTCGGCTTGGGCGCGGCGGGCATCGAAATGCTCTGCACCATGCGGCTGGAGGACATCCGCGACGCGCTGCGCGCGCTCAGCCCGCTGCTCGTGGTGGTCGATTCCATTCAGACCGTGTACAGCGTGGAGGCGGGCCTCGTCCCCGGCACGGTGAACCAGCTCAAGTTCTGCGCCAGCGAGCTGATTGGGTGGGTCAAGGAGCGCGACAGCGTGCTCGTGATGACCGCGCACGTCACCAAGGACGGCATGATTGCCGGGCCGAAAAGCCTTGAGCATCTGGTGGACACCGTGATTTCATTCGAGCGCAACGACGACGAGGTGCGCTTCCTGCGCGCGCAGAAAAACCGCTTCGGCAGCGTGGACGAGCTGGGCATCTTCGCCATGACCGACAGGGGACTGGAGGGCATCGCCGACCCGAGCGCGATGTTCGTCACCAAGCGGGAGGGAAGCACGCCCGCGGGCATCGCGAACACCTGCGTCTTTGAGGGCAGCCGCAGTTTTTTGGTGGAGATTCAGGCGCTCACCGTCCCCGCAAAGGCGGGCGTCAGCCGCGTGTACAGCGACCGCATTGACGGCGCGCGCGTCGCCCGGGTCGCCGCCGTGCTGGAGAAACGGACGGGCATGCGCTTCAGCGACCAGGACCTCTATATCAACGTGGCGGGCGGCGTGCGCCTGACCGAAAGCGCGATTGACGCCGCGCTCGCCGCCGCCCTGTACTCCGCCCGCACCGACCTGCCCGTCGGCGAGGACACCGCGATTATCGGCGAGCTGAGCCTTGCCGGAGAGGTGCGCCCCGTCCCGCGCCTGCGCCAGCGCGTCAAGACCGCAAAAGACCTGGGCTGCGCGCGCCTGTTCGCTCCCGAGGCGGAAAGCGGCTGCACGCGCGTCGGGAACGTGCAGGAGATGATACGGCGCGTGTTCGGGAAGTAG
>JAFLSP010000115.1 GCA_022510885.1 Treponema sp.
TTCATGCGAAAACTGCGAATTCTGTATGCGGGGAGTCCGCTGGCTTCGGGCATCGTCTTGAAGAATCTTGTTGCGCTGGGCGAGAAAAACGGCTATGAGATTGCCGCGGTGCTGACCAATCCGCCGAGCAGCCGGGGGCGGCACCGGGAACTTGTTCCCACGGAGGTTGCGCTTGCGGCGCAGTCGCTCGGTATTCCGGTGTTCGCGTTTGAGCATCTCAAGTCCGAGGCGCGCGCGGCCCTGCTGCCGCTCAAGTGCGACATCCTGCTCTGCTTTGATTTCGGGCATATTTTCGGCGTGAAATTCCTGACGATGTTTCCGCTGGGCGGCATCAACCTGCACCCGAGCGCGCTGCCGAAATACCGCGGCTGTACGCCCGTTCCGGCGGCGATTCTGAACGGCGACCGCGAGCTGGGAATCAGCGTGCAGAGGCTTGCGCTCAGGACGGACGAGGGCGACATTCTGGCGCGGACGACGGTCGCGCTTGATGGCACGGAGACCACGAAAAGCCTGATGGACGGCGACGGCGCGCACAGCGTGGTGACGGACGAGGGCACGAGGCTGCTTGACGGCATCCTGCGCGCGGTTGTGGCGGACGCGGACGATTCGTGCAGCGAGCTGCCGTTCATCACGCCCAAGGGAACGCCGCAGGCGGGCGAGGCGAGCTACACGGGCTTTTTCAAAAAAGAGGACGGGCGAATCGACTGGCGGGAGCCGGCGCAGCGCATCGAGCGGAAAATCCGTGCCTACACGCCGTTCCCGCTCTGCTTTACGGCGCGCGACGGGACGAATCTGCTCATTCTGAAGGCGAAGGTCAGCGAGGCGCGGACGGACGCGCAGCCGGGAACGGTTCTGCCCTACCGGAAGTCGGTGGGCGTTGAGGTGGCGTGCGGCGACGGTTCGGTGCTTGCGGTGACGGAGTTGCAGTGGCAGGCGAAGAAGGCGATGGACTACGCTTCGTTCATGAACGGCGCGCGCGGAATCGTCGGCACGGTGCTGGGCTAGCCCTTTGCGCAAAAATGTGGTAGAGTGGCAGAAAGGATTTCGTATGTCGTTGAAAGATTCCATGAGGCATTTTTCGCCCAAAAAATGCCGCGTTGACCTTGAGGAGACGATGCGGCGTTTGCAGGAGAGCGGAAAACTGCTGCTGGCGACGGTGCTTGCGGCGCTCGTCGTCATGTTCATGGTCTGCCTTGCGGTGTTCTTCGCGTTCGTCAGGGGGGCGGAGCAGGTGATGGTGCCGGACCTGGAGGGCAAGCCGTGGAGCGCGGCGATGCTCGAAATGCAGGCGAAGGAATTGTACCCAAGAATCCAGCTGCGCTACACGGACAACCCCGCCGACGAGGGCATCGTCCTTGCGCAAAGCCCGGTGGCGGGCGCAATCGTCAAGGCGGGAACGCGCGTCACGCTGACCATCAGCCGGGGCGTGATTATTGACCACGTGGAGCGTTTTGTCGGCATGAACCTTGACGACGTGCGGCTCAAGTTGCAGACGATGTTCTCGGGGGCGGCGCGGCCGCTGGTCGTGCTGGCGACCCCCGTGTACAAGCCCGACGCGAGCGAGGCGGGCACGGTTCTTGAGCAGGACCCGCCCGAGGGCACGGTCATTTCCGAGCCGGTTACGGTGCAGCTGGTGGTGAGCCGCGGGCCGGAGTACGAGCAGACGCGCATTCCCGACCTGGTGGGCAAGGGCATTTCCGAAGTGCTCGCGCAAATCGGTAGCGCGCGCCTGGTGTTCGATTTTACGTCGCACACGGCGAGCGATGGCGAGCAGCCCGGAACCGTCACCGCGCAGCAGGAATTCGAGTCGTCGCTGGTGAGGAATTTCACGCGCGTGGGCGTTGAAATCGCGCTTCCGCGCCGCCAGCAGGGCGACGCGCGCATGGGGCTGTTCTCCGAGGCTACGGCGCAGTATCCTTATCCCGTTACGATGACGCTCGATGCCGTTCCCAACGACGGCGCGCGCTACACGCTGGTGACGCTCAAGCACACGGGCGGCAGCGTGACCATCCCCTATTCCGTTCCGCGCGGAACGGAGCTGGTCTTTTCAATCGAAGGACGCGAAATCCGGCATATAAAGGTGAATTAGCATGGAACGACCGTTAGTTTGTCTGTGTCTGACGGGCAGGACGCTTGAAGAGGACGTGGAGCTGGCAAACCGCTACAGCCATTTTATCGATTTGGTGGAACTGCGCGTCGATTTTCTGGACGAGGACGAACGCCTGAACATCCGCGAGTTTCCGGCGATGGTGATGGTGCCGTGCATTCTGACTATCCGGCGCGCGACTGACGGCGGACAATTCCGCGAGGGAGAGGCTTCCCGCACGACGCTGTTCGCCCGCGGGCTTGCCTTTGCCGAATCAGACCCCAAAAAGAATTTCGCCTACGTCGATTTTGAGGAGGATTTTCACGTGCCCAGTTTGCAGGACGCGGTGCTCGCGTTCGGCACGAAAATCATCCGCTCGTTCCATGACATGGACAAGCCGGTGCCTGACCTTGCGGAAAAACTCACCGCCCTGCGCATGACGGGCTTTGAGATTCCCAAAATCGCCTGTATGCCGCGCTCGCTTGCCGACGTGACGCAGATGTTCACGCAGGCGGCCGCCTTTGCCGGCTCGCAGCAAATCGTGTGCGCCATGGGGAACGTCGGGCTGCCGACGCGCATTCTGGCGCAGCGACTGCATTCATACCTCACGTACACCACGGCGGAGGAGCTGCTGGGCACGATGGTCTCCGTGGCGGGGCAGGAAATCGGGCATATCGACCCGAGGACGCTGCACGACCAGTATCATTTCCGCGCGCTGAACCGGCAGACGGCGGTGTTCGGCATTACGGGCTGGCCGCTCAAAGTGACGTCAAGCCCGAAAATCCACAACAAGAAATTCGAGACGAACGGGATGAACGCGGTTTTCGTGCCCTTTCCGTCGCAGACGGCGGACGAGGCGTTTGCGTTTGCCAAGGCGATGGGCATCAGGGGATTTTCCGTCACCGTGCCGCACAAGGAAGCCATCATCCCGCTGCTGGACGAGATTGACGACGACGTGCGGAAAATCGGCGCGTGCAACACGGTGGTGCATGAACACGGTAAATGGAAAGGCTACAACACCGACGCGCCCGGGTTTTCCAAGGCACTGCGTGAATTTACGGGGCTGGACGACTTGCGCGGCAAGAAGGTCGCGGTCATCGGCGCGGGCGGCGCGTCGCGGGCGGTCGCCTTTGCCGTAAAGGAGCTGGGCGCGCAGGCATGTGTGTTCAACCGCACGATTAGCCGCGCGCGCGCGATTGCGGAGCAGTTCGGCTTTGCCTACGCCACGCTCGGCGCGGAATCCCTGGAGAAACTGCATGAATATTCGGACATCATCGTGCAGACCACCTCAAAGGGCATGGGTGCGCAGGACGCGCCGAATCAGGACAACGACCCGCTCTACTTCTACGATTTTGACGGCACGGAGTTGCTGTACGACATCATCTATGCGCCCGAAGTTACGCCCGTCATGGTGCGCGCGCAGGCCGCGGGGTGCAAGGTTCACAACGGGCTGACGATGCTGCACTATCAGGGCGACGCGCAGTTCGCGCTCTACAAGGGAGTGTACGAGGATGCTTAATCAGGACGAGCAGAAAGTCTTGGTTGCCAACACGGCAATCGACACGCTCATCGCGGAGAAAAAGATTTTCAGCGGCATGAAAATCGGCCTGGGAACCGGCTCGACGGCGTTGCCTGCGGTCAAACGCCTTGCCGACCGCATTGCGGACGGAACGCTCACCGACATTGAGGCGGTGCCGACGAGTTTTCAGACGGCGAACTACTGCCAGGACCTGGACATTCCCGTGTACAGCCTGAACCACCGCAGCATTGGCGGGCATCTTGACCTGACGATTGACGGGGCGGACGCGATTGACCCGCAGAACAATCTGATTAAGGGCGGCGGCGCGGCGCTTCTGCGCGAAAAAATCGTCGCGTACAACTCGACCAATTACGCGATTGTCGCCGACGCTTCGAAAATCGTGCCGGACGTGGGGACGAAATTCCCGCTTCCCGTGGAAATCGTCGCCGAGGCGCGGCAGAGCATCATCAC
This sequence comes from Treponema sp., assembly GCA_022510885.1. Classification (GTDB taxonomy): domain Bacteria; phylum Spirochaetota; class Spirochaetia; order Treponematales; family Treponemataceae; genus Treponema_D. The sequence goes on from JAFLSP010000115.1 coordinate 4,077, forward strand.
CGCGCTTGAGCGCATGGGCGCGACCTGCATCTTGCGCGAGGGCGTGCGCAAATGCGGGCCGGTCATCACCGACTGCGGAAATCAGATTCTTGACTGCCTGTGGCGGCATCCCGTTGACCCCGCGGAAATGGAGGATGCCATCAACGGCATTCCGGGCGTGGTGGAGACGGGTTTTTTCACCAAAAAACGACCGGTCGTATTTTACAGCACGCAGGACGGGCGGGTGGAAATCAGGCGGTGAGCGTCGTGCCGTACACGTGTTTTTTCGTGTAGAGCGCGTAGACGATGACCATCAGCACGCCGCACAGGAGCCAGCCCGCAGGATAGGCGAGCGAGACGGGAACGAAACTCGCGGAAATGCGCGTCGCAATCGCCAGATACACTTGCCGGAACGCCACGAATGAGGAAAGCATGACGAGCGTGGGCGCAAGCGCGTTGCCCAGTCCGCGCAGGACGCCGCCGAACACTTGGTTCAGCACGCGGAACAGGTAGAACGGCGCGCCCACGCGCAGGAAGAACGTGCCGTAATACAGCACGTGTTCGTCGCGGTTGAACATGCCGATTAACTGCCCGGGCAGCAGCTCGAATGCCAGCACGATGAGCGCGTTCCACACGAATGCCAGCTGGAGCGACGTTGCCACGCCTTCCTTGACGCGCGGCAGGTTCTGCGCGCCGTAGTTCTGCCCTACGAATGTGGTCGCGCTCAGGGCGACGCTCTGAATGGGCAGCAGCGACACTTGGTCAATCTTGTTGAAGCATGCCCAGCCCGCCATACACGCCGACCCGAAGCGGTTGATGTAGCCCTGCACGAACACGTTGGAGAACGCCGTAATCGCCATCTGAATGCCGCCGGGAAGCCCCTGCTTGAGCACGCGCCGCAGCGAATCCGCGTGGATTTTCAGTTCGCGCAGGCGGATTTTGTATATCTCGTCGGTGCGAACCATTACCCACAGCACGAGCAGCATGGAAACCGCCTGCGAGATGACCGTCGCGTAAGCCGCGCCCGCAATGCCCTGCCGCAGTCCCACCACGAACACAAAGTCGAGCGCGACGTTCACCACGGACGAGACAATCAGAAAGTAGAGCGGTCGCGTCGCGTCCCCGAGCGCGCGCAGAATTCCCGCGCCCACGTTGTAGACCATTTGGAACAGCGCGCCCAAAAAGTAGATTTGCAGATAGGTGTTCGCCATGGCAAACACGTCGTCGGGCGTGCCCATGAGGTGCAGGACGACCGGCGAGGCAATCTGCCCGAAAAAAATGGAGAAGCCGCCCGCAATCACGCTGCCGAGAATCATCGTGTGCAGGGTGCGCCGGACGTTTTCCCGGTCGTGCGCGCCGAAATACTGCGAGATGACCACGCTCCCGCCCGCCGCAAGCCCCATGAAAAACCCGATAATCGCGTTGATAAGTGAGCCGGTCGAGCCGATTGCCGCAAGCGCTTCCTTGCCCACGTAGTTCCCCACGATTACGCAGTCCACCGTGTTGTACAGCTGCTGGAAGAGGTTGCCCGCAATGAGCGGCAGCGCGAATTTGAGAATGAGCGGGTGGATTGCCCCCGTCGTCATGTCCGTAGTCTTATGCATAGCGAATTACTGGGAAAATGATACAAGGACGGGCGCACTCTGTCAAGCACGGCGGCAAGAAAGCGCCCGTGTGCTGAATAGTTACCGCATCTACTGTGGTGACAGATGGAGCAATCGCCGCAAAAACGCCAGTATCGGATTTTCTT
>JAFLSP010000116.1 GCA_022510885.1 Treponema sp.
GCGGGGCTTTTGGGCTGCGGGTCCACGAAGGGAGTGCTGCCTGGCGCCGACCAGCTTGCGGAAGCCGTTATCCGCAACTGGGAGACAGCCGCAAAGTAGGACAGCAGGGCGGGAATGACGGTATCTGCCCGTTCCCGCTTCTGAAAATCGCACGATAGAGGAGTTGCTATGCGCCGTCTGGTTGCTTGTTTTGTTTCGCTCGTTCTTTGTTTCGCTTCGGCATCTGCCGTCTTCGCGCAGGATGCGGACGCGGGAACGGAAACGGAAGCCGAGACCGCCTGGTATTACGGCAAGCTGATAAAAGACGTTTCGTTCAAAGGGCTGAAAAGCGTCAGCAGTAAGGAAGTTGACGGCATTACGAGCGGATTCGTCGGTCGCCGGTTCACGGACGAGCTGTTCGAGGACATGATTGACCGCATCTACGCGCTCGACCTGTTTGAGGACGTTGAGCCGGAGGCACTGCCCGGCGACGCGCGGCGCAACACCGTCTCCATCGTGTTCACGGTCACGGAGCGTCCCGTGGTGAGCCGCATCCTGTTCCGCGGCAACCGTTCCGTGCGCGCGACGTCACTTAAAGACGTGATTTCCACCAAAGAGAAAGATGTCTATATAGAAAGCAAGATGCTCAACGACGTGCGCGCCATCCGCACGGAATACCTGAGCAAGGGGTACACTAACGTTGATGTCACGTCGTCGGTCAAGGAGACCGACCGGGGCATTGAGGTGACGTTTACCGTTGACGAGGGGCGTTCCACGGTCATTGGGACTATCGATTTCCGGGGGAACAATGTCTACTCGGCAAAGACGCTGCGCGGAAAAATCAAACTGAAGGAAGTCGGGCTGTTCAGCAAGGGCGCGTTCCAGGAATCGATGCTTGAGGCGGACAAGCAGGCGATTGTGGCGTACTACCAGAACAACGGCTACATCGACGCGACGGTGATTGACGTGACGCGCGAAGTGACCGTGAACGAGGCCAAGGAGCGCGACGAGCTGACGATTACCTTCATCATTCAGGAAGGCTCGCAGTACACTTTCGGCGGCATCAGTTTTGTGGGCAACACGATTTTCACCGACGAGAAGCTCTATTCGCTCATGCGGCAGCAGCCGGACAAAGTGTTCAACCAGACGCGCTTCCAGGAAAGCGTCATGGCGATTGCCGACCTGTACTACGAGAACGGCTACACGTCAAACCAGTTCCAGCCGATTCCGACGAAGGACGCGGAGACGAAGCAGATTTCCTACGTCCTGCAAATCGTGGAGAACGTGCGCAGCCACGTGGAGAACGTCATCATCAAGGGAAACACGCGCACCAAGGATTACGTCATCCGGCGCGAGATGCCCATTGAATCGGGGGATATTTTCTCCAAGGCGAAGATTACGACGGGTCTGCGCAACCTGTACAACTTGCAGTATTTCAGCGCGGTCGTTCCCGATGTCGTGCCCGGCTCGGAGGACAACCTCGTGGACTTGGTGATTACGGTGGAGGAGCAGTCCACCACGTCGATTGAATTCGGCGTGACGTTCAGCGGTGTCTCCGACCCGGACGACCTGCCCTTCGCGCTGTTCGTCAAGTGGCAGGACAGCAACCTGCGCGGCACGGGAAGAACCGTCAGCGCAAGCTCAACGGTTTCCACCGACGAGCAGTCCATCAACCTGGGCTACGGCGAGAACTGGCTCTTCGGCAAGCCCATCAGTTCGTCCGTGGACTTCGGTTTCTCCCATTCGAGTTTGACGGCACTGCGCCTTCGCATTAACGAGGACGGCACGGTTGACGACGATTCGTATTACATGGACTACGACCAGTTCCGCTTTTCGCTCGGCTATTCGCTCGGCTACCGTTGGACACCCGACTGGGCAATCCTCTCGCTTTCCGGCGGCATTACGGGAAGCCTCGTGAACAATATGTACGATGAGGACATCTACATACCGCTCGACACGGACGTGAGCGAGTACGCGAACCGCTGGGGCTGGCAGAATTCCATTTGGACGGCGTTCTCCGTGGACGCGCGCGACATCAACTACGACCCGTCGCGCGGCTGGTTCGCGAGCCAGCGGTTCACCTGGTACGGTCTGCTTCCCGTTGAGTCCGCCTACTTCCTGCGCACCGACACGAAACTGGAAAAATACATAACGCTCTTCAACCTCCCGGTCACCGAAAAATGGAGTTTCAAGATGGTGTTCGCCGCGTACATGGGCTTGTCGATGCAGTTCCCCGCGCCGAACACGGAGGTCGGCGAGTCGAACCGCCTGTACATCGACGGTATGTTCACCGGGCGCGGATGGACGGACATCTACAACAAGCACCGCGGCAAGGCACGGTGGGACACGAACCTCGAGCTGCGCATGCCGATTGTGCCGGGCATCCTCGCGCTTGACGGCTGGGCGGATGCGGTGGTCATCACGCGGGAAGTGTGGCAGTTGGGCGAGGTCGGCGTGAGCGACTTCTATTTCAGCGTGGGACCGGGGCTGCGCTTCTGTATCCCGCAGTTCCCCCTGCGCCTGCTGTTTGCCAACACTTTCCGCGTGGAGGATGGCAGCGTCAACTGGTACAACACCTGGAAATTCGTGCTGTCGTTCAATATTACGAACCGCTAGATTTTTTTGCGGGCTTTTGGTAGAGTGGTCGTATGAAGAGATTTGTGGTGCTGTGCGCGCTTGCCGTCCTTGTCGGCGGTACGGCTTTTTCCCAGCAGATTACGCGCTTTGGCGTGGTGGATACGGCGCGCGTGTATGCCGCCTATTTTCGTAATTCCGCGCCGATGCGCAACTATGAGAACAAAAAGACTGAATTTCAGAACGAAATCAACAAGCGCACGGACGAAATCCAGCAGTTGCAGCGGCAGAAACTGGACTATCAGAACAGCGGGAACAACAGCGCGGCACTGCGCCTTGAGGCGGAAATCACCAAAAAGACCGACAACCTGACGCAGTACACGGCGGCAAAGAACATTGAGCTGGAATCGCTCAAGACCTCTTTGCAGAATTCCGATGCGTTCTACCGTAAGTTGTACAGCACGATTGAGCGCGTCGCCGAGCACGAGGGCTTCAGCATGATTCTGTCCTTGCAGCAGGCAAACGCTATTCTCTGGTACAGCACTTCCGTTGACGTGACGGACAAGGTTATCGCCGAACTCGGGCTGAACTGACATGGCGCACGCACACGACGCGGTTGTCGCGGGCAGCGTAAAATCCTACAAGAACAGCGACGACTCGCCCCTGATGGTGCAGTACCAGATGATAAAGGAGCAGCACCGGGACGAGATTCTCTTTTTCCGCCTGGGCGATTTCTACGAGATGTTCAACGACGAGGCGGTGGAAGTCTCGCGCCTGCTCAACCTGACGCTCACGCACCGCGGCGACCGCCCGATGTGCGGCATTCCTTTCCACGCATCAAAGGTCTATATCGCGCGCCTCCTGCGGCTGGGCAAGAAAATCGCCATCTGCGAGCAGGTGGGCGAGGTGGCGCACGGCAAGGGGCTGACCGAGCGCAAGGTGGTCGAGGTCATCACGCCGGGAACGGCGGTGGAGAGCGAGTACCTTGACGGCGGCGCGAACAATTTTCTCGCCTCGCTGTGCATGAAGGGCGGGACGGTCGGCTTTGCGTACCTTGACGTGACGACGGCGGATTTTTTCGCGACGCACTGGAAGCAGGGCGAGATGGGCGAGCATTTTCCCAAGGAGCTGGGTCGCGCGCACCCGCGCGAGCTGCTGCTGCCGAACAGCCTGCGCGACGAGCGCGCCGTGCAGGAGACGCTCGCGCAGTTCGGGGCGATTGCGGTGTCGTACTACCCCGACTGGCATTTCGATGCCGCGCTGTCCTTCCGCCGCCTGACCGAGCAGTTCAGGACCGTCAACCTGCGTTCCTTCGCGCTCACGGAGGACTCGCCGGAGGTCGCGCCCGCGGGATTCCTGCTGGACTACCTGCGGAAGACGGCCTCCACGGACGCGCCCCACGTGAGCGGCATCGCGGTGTACCAGGACAGCGACTACCTGATGATGGACGACGCCTCGCGCCGCAACCTTGAGATTCTTGCCAACCTGCGCGACGGCTCGGCGCAGTACACGCTGCTTGAGTGCGTGTCGCACACGCAGACGGCAATGGGAAAGCGGCTCCTGCGCCAGTGGCTGCTCTATCCGCTGACGGACGGCGCGCGCATTGCGGCGCGGCAGGACCACGTGGCCCTGTTCGTGGAGAACCGCCGCCTGCTCGACGCGGTGCGCGAGACCTTCGCCTCGGTGCTGGACATCGAGCGGCTTGCGGGGCGCATCGCGATGGAGCGCGCGCACGCCAAGGACGTGCAGGCATTGCGCGCGAGCCTTGAGGCCTGGCTTGCCGTGCGCCGCCTGCTCGCGGACTACGACTTTACCGCGCTGCCCGCCGAACCTGCCGAGCGTATCATCGCGCTCATCAAAAACGCCGTTCTGGACGACCCGTCCACGCTGCTGACCGAGGGGCGAATCATCCGCCCGGGCTGGTCTGCCGAACTTGACCGCTTCCGCGACTTGCAGCAGAATTTCACCCGCATCCTCGCGGACTACACCGAGGAGGAGAAGGCGCGGACGGGCATCGCCAACCTGCGCATCAAGAACAGCAGCACGAGCGGCTATTATATCGAGATTACCAAGGGCAAGCTGTCGAAAGTGCCCGAGCATTTCATCCTGCGCCGCTCGCTGCTGAACGCCGAGCGCTACACGACGGAGCGCTTGCAGGAGCTGGAGCGCGACCTGAAGGAGGCCGACGCGAACATCGTGCGGCTGGAGCGCGACCTCTTCCTTGAAATCCGCCGCAGGCTTGCCGAGGACGTGCCGTATCTTTTGCAGGCCTCCCACGAAATCGCCTATGCCGACGTGACGGCAAGTTTCGCGCGCGCGGCCGTCCTGTACCGCTGGGTGCGCCCGCTCGTTGACGGCGGCACCGATTTTGTGGTGGAGGCGGGGCGGCATCCCGTGGTGGAGATGCACCTCCCGCAGGGCGAGTTCGTGCCGAACGACATTGCCATCGCCTCCTCGGCGGACGGCGAGGCCGAATGCGGGACCTCGTTCGACCTCATCACCGGCCCGAACATGGCGGGGAAGAGCACCTACCTGCGGCAGAACGCGCTGATTGCGCTGCTCGCGCAGACGGGCTCCTTCGTGCCGGCCGACCGCGCGCGCGTCGGCATGGTTGACCGCATTTTCTGCCGCGTGGGGGCGAGCGACAACCTTGCGCGCGGCGAATCGACCTTCCTCGTCGAGATGACCGAGACCGCGAACATCCTGCGCTCGGCGACCGAGAAGTCGCTCGTCATCATGGACGAGGTGGGGCGCGGCACGTCAACGGAGGACGGCCTTTCCATCGCCTGGGCGGTGAGCGAGTACCTGCTGAACACGCTGCGCTGCAAGACGCTGTTCGCCACGCACTACCACGAGCTGACGCGCATGGAGCACCGCGCGCTCAAATTGTCGTGCATGGCGGTGAGCGAAGAGGGCGATTCGGTGGTCTTTTTGCGCAAGGTGCGCGCGGGCGCAAGCGAGAATTCCTACGGCATCCACGTGGCGCGCCTTGCGGGCATTCCGCAGTCGGTCATCGCGCGCGCCCGGCAGATTCTGGAGCGCCTTCAGACGATAGCGGGCGACCGTCCCGTGCTCGGCGCGGACCTGCCGACCGCCGCCGTTCCCGCCGGACAGCCCGCGCGCCCGTCACCCACCGCGCCCGGTCTGTTCTCCGATGAGGAGATGGTCCTTGATGAAATCCTTTCTGCTGACCCCGACCGCATGACCCCGCTCGATGCCCTGCGGCTCGTCGCGCGGTGGAAACAGACGCTG
>JAFLSP010000117.1 GCA_022510885.1 Treponema sp.
TCGCCGCTCAGAGCGAGAATTTCCATGACAGCGTTATGGACGTAGACGGAACCCACAGATTGTTCCGAATGGCCTCGATGCTCGGCGCAATGCCCCAGCGGATATTGACAAACGGGGACGACAGCTCAAAACTGAATTCCGGCTGGAACACCAGGTTTCCCACCGAGCCGATTTCCCCCGATTTCGTCTCATCATACGTCCAGTGCATGAGCGCGTCCGCGTACAGGGAACTGCCGAAGTACTTTCCTATATAAACAGTCGAGTTGTCGAAATAGTTACTGAACCGCGCGCTGCGGTCGGCATAGTTGCGGTCCGTATTTATCTTGACCACGTTCTGCAAGAAGTTCGTCCGCACGGAGAATATGTCGAGACGGAGCGTGTTGCGCACCGCGCTCTCAAGGCGGCTGATGATGACGGACTGCAACAGCATATCGCCCGCCGCGCCGCCGAGCTGCCCCGCGCTCTCCACGTCGGCGGTGATGACCTGCCCGAGCAGCGACATGATTTCCGCCTCCGACTTTGCCGGCGACGCGCTGAACTGCGGCGAGAACGAACTCACCGGCTGATTCATGGCGGACAGCGTGATGGTGACGTGGTTGCCGTTCGTGTCACGCTCGCGCGTCTCCGCGCGGACGGTGATGCGCGGGTCAATCATATCCTGCGACTCGTTAAAGACGATTCTGCCCTCTTTCATGTAGAAGTTGCGGTTGAGCCACTCAATCTGCCCGCCGCGCAGCGCGACATCGCCTTTGAGCGAAAAGTCGCCGCCCGCGCCGTCAAACATGAGCGTGACCTGCGTATTCGGCGTGATGAGACTGCGCAAGAGCGGCTTGAACAGTATCTGCACGCGCGTCCCGACGCGGATGTCGATGTCCGCGCTGACCACAAGGGACGACTTCTTTGCCTCCTTTTTCTCCGTGTCCGCGTCGTCGTCGCGCCTGGACAGGAGCAGCGAGAAGATGTTCCAGTCGGCAAGCGAATCCTGCAAGGACGAGAGCACCACCTCAATGTCGGCTTCGGTCGGCTCGATGGTACCGCTAATCGCCAGGTCAGAGCCTTCAAGCGCGATGTTCAGCCCGTTCAGCCCGACCGCGCCTTTGTAGCGGATGAGCGGCAGGCTCATGTCAACCGGCACGTAGTTGCGCGCGGGGGTGTTCAGGTTCACGTCAACCAACCCGACTCCCCAGCGGCTGAATTCAACACGCGCGTCCATGTTCACCGCGCCTTTTTTCGTGGTGAGCTTGGTCTGCGGCACGGTGAGCACGCTCTGCGCAATCGAGGCAGTAAGGCGGCTGGTGCTGAACACCGCAGTCGAGACCGTCGGTATCGTGAACGCCGGGTTCGTTACGGAAAGCGTGCCGGCAAATTCGGGGTCGGCGGGCATACCGCTGATGGAAAGCGAGCCGGTCAAATCGCCCTGCGAAATGCGGAGGAACGGCAGCGAAAAGGTGGAGGCCAGGGTCGCGAGGTTGCTGCGCAGATTCGTGACTTCAATGCTCATAAAATCCTTGGCAACCTGTCCCGCAAGCTCAAGCTGCACGGGCATATCAGAGCCGAGCCGAGCCGTCACGATGCCGCCGTCAAACAAGGTCGCCGTAAGCCCGTCGCCGCCGTTCGACCGCATCTCGAATTTGCCGGGCTGCCGCATAAGCGAGAGGTCAAACGCAAGCGGCACGGGAAACAGCCCGCCCGCTTCGGCGTTCGCTTTCACCGAGACCGCATAATACTGCGGCACGCGCCATTTCTCCACGGGAGGCACGCCCGTGACGGAGACCGTCACCGGGAGCGAGAACGGCTCGTTCATCACGGTGCCCGAAAACGGAATCGTCGCCGTGCCCGAGAAATCCGCGGGATTGAAGCGCACGCTTGCCCCGCTTATCTTAAGCTGCGCCCAGTCCAGGGTCAAATCATCCAGGAAAATGCCGCTGTCGTCCAAGACGACGTTTGCTTTCGCCACGAGCGACGCGCCGTTCATGCCCGCGCTCACGTTGCGCAGGTTCAGCGAGATGAGCGGCGCGCTCATCGTGCCGCTTGCCGTAGCCGATGCGGAGAGCGTGTTGTCCGTGTTCTGGTCGGCGAGGAACCGCGCGAGCGGCAGCTGCTCCACGTCCACCTGCGCGTTAAAATAAAAATCGTTCCGCAAGGCGGCAGATGAGAACGCGCGCCTGCCAGGATTGGTCACGTCGGCGGTCAGAGAAAGTCGCTCCTGGGTGGACGCGCTCGCGGCGTTCAGGTCGATGTGGACGGAATCGAAAATGCGCCCGTTCATGTTCCACAGGATGTTCCCCGCGCCGTGCAGGACAGATATGGCGTCCGAATACGTGATGTCGCGCATGATAAAGCCGTGGCGGTTCACTACCCCGGCGAACGCGATGTGCGGGTTCGTGAGGAAGATGCCCGAGCCGTCCTCTGCCTCGAACTGCACCACGTCCACGGAAAAATCGCCGTCGCCCGTCCACCTGAACGTGGCGTTCGCGGACATCGTGCCGATGATTTTGCCGAGCGAGACGGGAAACGACGTAAAGCGCACCGCGCCCATCCGGTCGTCGCCAAACGCGACCATCGCATCAAAGTCGTAATCCCCCCTGACGGAAAGCCAGCCCGAATCGTAACTGCCGTTGAAGCGGTACGGCACGGCGTTCACCACAAAGTCGCCAAAGAACGTGACGTTATCAAACCCGCCCGAAAAATCCGCCGTCATTGCCGCGCGCACGCTATTGCCGCCGAGCTGCATGTCAAACTGCGTCAGCTGCACCGTCTGGTTCGAGCCGTTCACGCCGAACAGCACCATCTCGCGGTCTTTGGTCGTGTTCGCCACGAGGCACAGCGGCGCGTTGAAGGTGAAGTCGCGGAAATCCGACCACACGTAGATGTCGAACGGGTCTGCCATGATGTACGGCGCGAGCGCGGGAGCGGCCCTTTCAAGCCGCTCCGCCGTATGCCTATTGACGAAAAACGCGCCGGTCAATGCGGCGCTGTCCAAGAACACATTGTGAATCGAAACCTGAGCCTGCACGGAGGGCTGCTGCTCAAACACGCAACTGCCCGAGACGGAGACCTGCCCCGCCTCCCCGTAATCGACGTGCGCATAGTCGCTGAACGAGGCCGTAAAGTCTACCGACCGCCCGCGCGGTATGACCGTCGCGTCCAAAGCGGAAAGGCTGCGCTCGCCCATGAGCACCTGCGGCGAGAAGAGCATGAAGCCCTCGGCAAGCGGCTCGACGTACACCTCGGCGGAAAGCACGTTCCCGTTGGGCAGCACGAAATAGTCGCACGAGAACATCCCCGACGGCTGCAGGCGCTTGATGTCGAGGTCGCCGACAAACTGCGCCTGCGCCACGCCGCCCGTCGCGGAAAGCGTGCCGAACCGCACGCGCTCCCTGGTGCCCGTCGCCTCCGCGCGCAGGCGGAGGTCCCCGCCGAGCACGGAGGGAGGCACCTCCGCAACCACATCGGCCCTGTAGGCAATCGCGCGGTCCGCATACGAGAACGAAGCCGACCCGGAAAGCAGCGTGCCGTCGAGCATCGTGATGAAACGAGGCGCGCGCCGAATCCGTGCCAGCTGGTACGGGTCAAACTGCTCGAAGGTCCCCGAAATCTCGAACGACTTGCTCCTAAAATCCTGCCGCGCGACCGCCTCATAAGGCAGCCCCGAGCGCATCGTGCGCATCTGCAACGCCAGGTCGTCGTAGCTGACGAGCACGTCCATCTGCGACACCGTAACGTCCGCACCGCTCATGCCCGAAAGTCGCACCGTCGCCGTGCTGCCGTCGATGTCGGGCAGAATCGTGCCGTTGACGTCGAAATTTGCCGCCATCACAACGGGCTTGCCGTCCACCGTAAGGTGCGGCGTAGAGTACCGCACCCTGCCGCTCCCGCGCGCCGTCACGCCATTCTCGTTAAGACCAGTGCGCAACGCGATGCTCCTGAGCGTGGCGAACACGTCATTGTGCGCGTCGGAATAGTGGAACGACAGGTTCTTCACCTGCACCGCAAGTGATAGGTCGATGTTAAACATACGCAGGTCAAACCGCCACAACGTCCGCTCCTCCTCGTCCTTCCTGAACATGCCGACAAAGCGCATGAACGTCTCGCGGTTGCTGAGCATATCGTACTCCACCGTCACGCCGTCCACCGTCACCGAGCGGATTGCGAAAGCGGGGTTTGCCGAAAACAAGTCCCAAAAGCGGTAGCCGACCGTCACGCGGTCGATTTTCGCCATCTTTTTGCCCGTCGCCCTGTCCGAGACCACTATACCTTTTATGCTGATTGCTGATAGAATGGACGGAGAGAGCGACTGGTACGAGAACGCAAAGCCCGTCAGGGTTTCCGCCCGCTCGACCAGCTGCCTTTCCAGCGAAGACAGCGCGTTCCGCGCGCGGACATACACCGGCCGTATGACTGCGACCGCCGCAAACAGCATGAGGATGAAAACGACACTGCCTACGTGTATGTTCCGCCGGGGGAATTTCATAGTAAAATCTTCCTTGGTATTATCGGCAGAAAAACAGGTGCATTGCATGGTATTAGAGAATTTCGTCGCCTTTGAGGGCATAGACGGAGCGGGCACGACGACCCAGATTGACCTGCTCAAAGCGCGTCCCGACGCGGGGCGATTTTTCCTCACCGCGGAGCCGACCGACGGCCCGACCGGCAGGTTCCTGCGCGCCATGCTCGGGGGCGACCTCACGCTCGACCCGCGCACCGCCGCCTACCTGTTCGCCGCCGACCGCGCCGAGCATCTGTGGGGAGCAGACGGCATCGCCGCGCGGTGCGCGCGCGGGAACATCGCCGTGAGCGACCGCTACCTCTTCTCCAGCCTCGCCTACCAGAGCGTCACCTGCGGCGACGAGCTTCCGCGCGCGCTCAACGCCCCCTTCCCCCTGCCGGAGCTGCTCTTCTTCTTCGCCATCGACCCAAGGACCGCGCTTGAGCGGGTGCACGGGCGCGGCAAGACCGAACTGTACGAAACCCTCGACTTCCAGACCGCCACCGCCGCGCGCTACGAGCGCGTCATCGCCGAGTACGAGGGCACGGCACAGGGCGAAGGCATGAAGGTCGTCCGCATCGACGCGGCGCAGAGCAAGGAACACGTCGCAAAAATCATCTCGCGCGAACTGGCAAACCTGCCGATACTCAAAACGTGAAACTATGGGTCTCCGTCTGTGCCGCCGTTCTTCTCGCCGCTGCCGCCGTTCCTCCCGCCTCCGCATACGTGGCGAAATACAAGGAGGACTTCTACCGGCTGTTCCACGTGCATTACCAGCAGTACCCCGACGACGTGATGGAGAACATCTACTGGCTTGAGAAGGCCGTCGCCGCCGACTTCGCCAACCCCCTGTACGCGGGCGCGAACATCAGCGACGAGCGCGACTGGGAAAAGTACCGCTACCTGTTCATGATGCACGTCAACCTCAAAATCATCGAGCAGTACATGCGGCTCGGACGCATCTACGACCACGCCGTCGCCCATTTTTACGACGCGCCCTGGAAAGACATCTACCTGGAGCAGCTGCAGAAGACGAAATCCTGCTACGAGACCGGGCTGTACTACTGGCGCGAGGCGAAACTGTGGGCGGAAAAGGCGAATTCGCGCAAATTCACCTTCCTGTGGCTCACCGACATCCAGAACTGGGAGGACGAGCGCGAGCGCATCGGCACGGGCAAGCTCGACTACGAAAAAATCCTCACGCGCGAGCTGACCCGCGTGCAGGGCGTGATTGACGCATTCGCCGCAATGGAGAGCCGGGAATACTAAAGCCCGTCTTTCAGGGCGAGGACTTCTGCGAGAGGCAGCCCCGTGC
>JAFLSP010000118.1 GCA_022510885.1 Treponema sp.
TTTCAGCGGAAAACGCACTGAGAATTCCGCTGAAAAAGGGGTAAATTCGGCAAAAACGCAGTGCAAATTCCGCTGACTTGCACTGCGTTTTGACCTGAGCCGAACTAGCGGTGCATCTCGCTCTGCTGCCCTTTGTTTTGGTGCGCGGCAATCATCGCGCTGATTTCGTTGAAGTCGGAGATGAGCAGGTCGCCAAAGACGGTGTTCTTGGTGGCGCAGGTGGCGTTGCCGAACTCCATTGCCGTCTTGGGGTCGCCGTATTTGAGCAGCCCGAACAGCACGCCCGCGCAGAACGCATCGCCGCTGCCGATTCTGTCCACCACGTCAATGTTGCGGTACGGCTCTTCGGTGTAGAAGGTGTCGTTGGCGTGGCTGTAGACGGTTGAGGTGAACGAATGGTTCTTGGGCGAGATGACCTCGCGCTCCGACGAGGCGATGTACTGGATGTTCGGGAAGTCCTTGCAGAATTCGCGGTGCATGTCCTGCAAAGTGCCGGTCTTTTGGAACATACGGCGGCAGCTCTCCTCCGAAATGAAGAGGATGTCGATGTAGGGCAGGACTTTTTTAATCGTCTCGCGCGCCGTGTCCTCGTCCCACAGCGTGGCGCGGTAGTTCACGTCAAAGGCAATCTGCGCGCCGTTCTGCTTGAATTTCTTAATCATCTCAATGGCGATGTTGCGCAGGTTCTCCGAGACGGCAAGCGTGATGCCCGAGGTGTAGAACATCCGCGTGGACGCATAGACGCTCTGCGGCACGTCCTCAATCTTCATCTTCCAGATGGAGGAGTGGCGGCGGTCGTAGACGACCTTCGGCTTGCGCGGATACGCGCCGTTTTCATAAAAGTAGATGCCCAGACGCGCGTCGGGATTGTCGTCAAAGATGATGAAGTCGTCGCTCACGCCGCTAAAGCGGATGCGGTTCTTGACGAAAAAGCCGATGTCGTTGTGCGGCAGCTGCGTGATGACTCCCGTGCGCAGTCCGAGCAGCGAGACGCCCGAAGCGACGTTCAGTTCCGCGCCGCCCGCGTGTTTCTCAAACGAATCGCACCGTCCGATGCGCTGGTTCGTCGGCGGCGAAAGCCGGAGCATGATTTCCCCGAACGTGATTAAATCAAAGTCTTTGTCTGCCATAGCATTCCCTCGTGTTAGGTTTGTACTCTTCTATTGTAAATTGGAAATATGGCGAGGTCAAGTGCGATGTTGGGCGTGTTTTCGGCGCTGATTGCCCCGGCTGCTTTTCTCCGCAGATTGATTTTTCTTGCGCCTCGGTGTATACTATAAGATATGGGTGGCAAAAAATCAAAGAAAAACGCGCGCGGGGTGGCAGTGGTGTGCTGGCTGGCAGGATTTTTTATCCTGCTGATTATCTTTTTGGTCAAACTTGACGACATCAAGTCCAACCTCAAAGCGACGCGGTTTTTTGAGCGCGTCTTTGGCTCAACGCCCACATTTATTGAAAACTACGAGGAGAAAAAGCCCGTCGTTGAGCCGTTGCCCGAAGAGGATGTGGTCATCACGCTCAACACGGTTGAGCCGCCGCGCCCGCAGACACCGCCCCCCGTGCAGGAAGGGCAGCCCGCCGTTGCGGTGCAGCCGGACGAGCCGCAGTCTGTGCCTGCCGTGCCGCCTGTTCCCGAATCTGCGGAAACACCGTCCGCCGTGCCGCAGACGCCGCCTGCGCCAACCGTGCCGCCCGCACCGGCAGTCGCGACAAGCACGGCAAAACTCTTTTTTGTTTCTATTGACAATGACGGGTCGGTGACGCGCAAGGAAATGGCGCGCACGATTACCAAAAACGATTCGCCGCTTACGGGCAACATTCGGCTTTTGCTTGAAGGGCCGAGCATGGCGGAGCGGAGCAAAGGCTGCCGCTCGCTCATTCCTGACGGCACAAGGTTGCTCTCCGCCACGGTGCGCGACGGCGTTGCGACCTTGAATTTCAGCGAAGAGTTTGAATTCAATCAGCGTGTGGGCGTGGAAGGCTACATTGCCCAGCTCATGCAGATTGTCTACACGGCGACGGAATTCCCCACGGTGAACAGCGTGCAGTTCTTGATTGACGGTGTGCGCAAGGAATACCTCGGCAGCGAAGGCGTGTGGATTGGCTCGCCGCTGTCGCGCTCCAGTTTCTAGTCCGCAATGCGGTATGAGTCCAAAATCGCCTGAAAGTACGCCGTGTTCTTGGTGTACGCGCCGCTGAACACGGTGAGCGTAAAGAACGCGAGCGAGCCGTCCTTGAGCGTGGTGACGATTTTGAAGTCCTGCGTGACGCTTTCGGTGTTCGGCTTGTAATGCACGTTGCTGATGTCCGTCCGTCCTGCCTTGGTCGTAATGGAAACATGGGCGAGGTCGGGGTAGGAATGGTCGGTGCCGAGCAGCATCTTGCGCGTGAGCAGCGGGAGCATCGGCACGTCGGCATTGGCAGGACGTGGAATGATGTCCATGACGAGAATGGCATTGTCGCCGAGCAGCCACAGGTTGTCCATGGACTGCTTCCACTGTTCGTCCAAGGTGACGCGCTGCGTGACGGTCATTCCCTCTTTTTGGTAGACGTATTCGGTTTTCTGCGCTTTTTTCGGCTTGAACTGGTGGCGTTTGTCGGTGAGCGTGGCGGGCATTCCCTTGAAGGCAAAGAAACTGTCGTCCTCGGATGAGACGAGCTGCCCCGCCGTTACGAGCGAGAACACGTCCTTGCCGTCCGATGACGTAATCGACACGAGGTTGAACAGCGGGATGAGCGCGTCAAAGCGCATGGTCACGCGCCCGCCGAACTGCTCATAGTCCTGCGTCCGCTCTGCCTTGCCGGAAAACTGCCCGGCTTTTTGCCGCCGCGCGGTCAGTTCATAGAGAATATCGTGCAGATAGTTGATGATGTCGGTGTCGTCGGGCATGATGGGCGTGATGATGCGTTCGCCCGTGAGCGTGACGGTGGTCTTGGCCGGGTCAAGCGTAAAGAGAATCTGCACGTCCTTTGCGGGCTGCTTTTTCGTCTCCGGCGCAAAGTAGCGCAGCGCATACGTGCTTTCGTCGTAGCACAGGATGCCCGTGTACGATTCGCGCCCGAACGTTGTGTCCTTATAATACACATAGTGACCCGAAAGGTCGGGAAGCGCGGGCTGAATGCCGGGCAGCGCGGAGGCGAGCGGCGCGAGCATAAGACAGGCAAAAAGGAAAAAAGGTCGTTTTTTCGTGTTCATATCATGCATACTATAATAGTAAAAAGCGAATTTTGCAAACAAAATTTGCGCGCCCGTGGCGGCTGTGGTATACTGAAACGTCATGCAGAATGATTTTCGGTTTTGCCCGCAGTGCGGCGGCGGTCGCATTGAGAACGTCGCCATGCGCAAGTGGCTGTGCGCGGACTGCGGCTTTGACCTGTACAACAACGTGGCGACGGCAGTCGGCCTGATTATCTGCGGCGCGGACGGGCGCGTGCTGTTTGAGCGGCGGGCAAAAGAGCCGCGCAAGGGTTTCCTCGCGTTTCCCGGCGGCTTCGTTGACCCGGACGAGACGGCGGAGGAAGCGGCGTTCCGCGAGTGCGTGGAGGAGACGGGCGTGCGCCCGCAGTCGCTGCGCTATCTGTGCAGTTTTCCCAACACGTATGAGTACAAGCACATTGTCTACAAGACCTGCGATTTGTTTTTTGAGGCGGAACTGCCCGCAGGTGCGGACTTGACGGCGCAGGCGGGCGAAGTGACGGCGTTTGACTGGCGGCACGTCCGCAATGAGCAGGAACTTGCGGACGTGCCGCTCGCGTTTGAGAGCGCGCGCCGGACGCTCGCCTTTTGGCTCGAACAAAAAGCACAGAATCGCTTGTAACTGCCCCCGTTTTTTCTGTACAATAAGGCTATGCATTCACACCGAACATACGTGCTCGTAATATGCGCGGTTTTTCTTTCGGCATTCTGTGCTGCCCAGTCGTACCGCGCCTACGTGCGCGTGGGAAGCGGCACGGGCATTTTTCAGCACGACGTGACGGCCGATGACGCTTCGTTTTTGGGGAACAACATCATTTTCAACAACGTGCTCACGTTTCCCGACTTTGTGGTGGGTGCGGAAGCCAAACTGAAAATCCCCGTCAAGACGACCACGGAGGGGGCGGACACGTACAAGGAAGTGGGCGCGTCCGCAAGCTGGGAAAAAGTCTACATGGGCTGGAACCTGCCTTTCTACAAACCGCTGCGGCTGTGGCTCGGTCATGGTATGCCGCTGTATCTGCCCGGCTCCTACCTTTCCCAGCTGGAAATCATTTCTGCGGGGGCTAGGTGGGCAAAGGACGGCGTTGCGGTGCAGTACCGCGGCGAGGTGCTTTCGTTCGGCGCGAGCCTGACGGCAGGAACGACCGCCTATGCGTTCTATGACGACATACAGGCGGGAAGCGCGGTGCAGGCAAACCTGCGCGCCTTCGGCATTCCGTTGGACGCGGGAGTTTCGCTCAACGTGAAGAACAGTTACGACGGCAAGCGGTCGTTTTCCGCGCGCGACGTGACGAGCGCGCTGTTCGCGCAGTACAAGCCCGATTCCTCGCTCGCGGTGACGGCAGGCTACTGCATCAACGGCGCGCCCGTGCCGACCAACACCACGTTCAAGTTCGTGGAAAAATATGGCGGCAAGGGCAGCCCGGACGCGCTTCAGCACTGCCACGTCCTCACGTTCAACTCGCTCGTCCGCTTGGGCGGGGTGACGGTTGACGAGGCGATGGAGGGCGCAAAGTCCTTTGACGGCGGCTACTATTCGTTCTACGCCACGGTGCGCGTCTCCGTTCCCGTGACGGACTGGCTTTCCGTGCAGCCGGCGGTGTGGTACTTTGCGGTGCGCAACGACGAAAACGGCTCGCTCGACCGCGACAGCCTCACGCTGTTTCCGCGCGTCGTCTTTTCAAAAGGCGCGCACCAGCTCATGGTCGGCACGAAAATCGAACGTCGGCAGATGACCGCCGACGACTACCACTGGATTCTCAAATTCCCCGCATATTACAGGTACACGCTATGATTAAGCATCTCATTTTTGACTTGGACAGGACGATGTATCCCACCGACACGCGCATGAGCGAGGATATTTCGTATCGCATCAAAAAGTACGCCGCCGACTTTTGGCACGTGGATTTTGAAGAGGGGGCGCGGCAGCGTTCGGCGGCGGTGAAGAAGTACGGCACGACGCTCGACTGGCTTGTTGAGGCGGGCGGCTTTTCCGACATTGAGGACTACTTTTCCGCCGTCCACCCCGAGAACGAGTGCGACGGCCTGTACAAGACGCCCGCCCTGCGCCCGCTTTTGGAGAGCCTCCCGCAGCGCAAGATGATTCTGACCAACTCGCCCTACGAACACGCCGACCGCGTGCTGCGCTTTTTGGAAGTGCGCGACCTCTTCGACTCTATCTGCGACATCCGCATGAACAACCTCAAAGGCAAGCCCGCCGCGAGCGCGTTCCGCAAGGCGCTGGAACTGTGCGGCGGCACGGTGCAGGACAGCATCTTTCTGGACGATGCCGAAGGCTACACGGACGGCTGGGCCGCGCTCGGCGGCATTGCGGTGCTCGTTGACCCCGCCGGAATGCGCCTGCACACGCCGAACCTGCCCGGCACGACCTACTGCATCGACGACATCTACGCGCTTCCCGCCCTGCTCGAAAAGATAGAAATGTCGTCCAAAAACGCCAAAGGCGATTGACTAATTCCCGCATTTTGCGGTACTATATCATCACTTGGGGGCGTAGCTCATCTGGTAGAGCATTTGGTTCGCAATCAAAGGGTGGTCGGTTCGAGTCCGATCGTCTCCATGGTAA
>JAFLSP010000119.1 GCA_022510885.1 Treponema sp.
CCTCCGAAAAAAAAAGGCGCGACACCATACGGTGTCGCGCCTTTGCGTTCTTAAAATGATAGTATCTTTTTTACGGGAAAATGTCAATCAGCCGCCGCATCTACAGCGCAAGCTCAAATCCGTAGCAGCTTTTCACAAATCCCCGCGCCTCGTAAAACCGGTGCGCGTCCGTGCGCTGGAGACCTGAGTCAAGGATGACCGCCCTCGCGCCGCGCTCCCGTGCAAGTGTCCTCACGCGCGCAATCATCGCAGAGCCGATGCCGCGCCCGCGCTCACTTTCAAGCGTGATGATGCCCGAAAGGTAGCAGGTAACCCCGCACATCCACAGCGTGGGGAAAAAGTCGCCGTGGCAAAAGCCCAGCGTCCGCCCGCCGTCGCGGGC
The DNA here is from genome assembly GCA_022510885.1 of Treponema sp. GTDB lineage: Bacteria > Spirochaetota > Spirochaetia > Treponematales > Treponemataceae > Treponema_D. The sequence continues at coordinate 383 of JAFLSP010000119.1, forward strand.
GATGAGCGCAAAGCTTTCTCTGCCGGTCACAATCTGGCGGTAAACGGCGCGCGTCGCATCCTCTTCGTAGCGGTTGTAGTTCCAGAGTGCCTGTATCAGCGGAAACACCTGCGGAAAGTCGGCTTCCGTTGCCGTCACGAGCTCAATCATCACAACGCCTCTTTGTAGATTGCGGCGATGTCCGTTTCTTCTATAAATATGGGCACGTTCGCAAGGCTTCCCACAGAGACTTTCTTGCAGTTTTCGACCATCCACGGAATGTCCGCTTCTGTGATGCCGAGCGAGCCGAGCGTGGGGGTAAGTTCCAAAGACGCAAGCAGGGAGTGGAGGCGGTCGGCGCAGTCTCCAATCCCCGTACCGCCAAGCGCGCGCGAGATGTCGGCAAGTTTGTAAGCGGACGCAGATGTTTTGTCAATCTTTTGTACAAAGAACGAGATGACGGCGGGCGTGAGTGCCGCCAGTCCCTGTCCGTGTACGATGTCACGCAAGCCGCTTGCAGGATGCTCCATACCGTGCGCGAGCGTCACGCCGCAAGCACCGATGCAGATGCCGCCAATCGTGGATGCTGTGCTCACCGCTTCCCATGCGGCGTGGTTGTTGGCGACGGGCTGCCCGCTCTTCACCTGCTGGTATAAGGGCGGCAGGTGTTCGGCAAGCAGTTTGATTGCATATATAGCAAGCGCGTCCGTGAATGGTTGCGCGGCGACGGCGGTGTACGCTTCCATGCAGTGGCAGAGCGCGTCAAAGCCGACGGACGCAAGCACGCGGGCGGGCATCGTCGTCATGAGCGCGGGGTCTACAACTGACACCTTGGGGATGATGGCGGAACAGCGCAGGCTTTTCTTGTCGCCGTTTGCGGGATTGGTCAGAACTGCAAAGCCGTTTCCTTCCGAGCCGGTGCCGCAGGTAGTCGGCACGGCGACGAGCGGGAGCGCGTCGTTGCTGGAACGGCGCGCGAAAATGTAGTCGCTGATGTCGCCGTCGTTCACGGAAAGGAATGCGATTCCCTTCGCACAGTCTATGACGGAGCCACCGCCGACTGCCACAACCATGTCACATCCTGCTGTTTTTGCTACCGCCGCGCCCTTTTCTGCCGTTGTGGTGAGCGGATTCTGCTGCACCTCATCGAAGACAAGGCTCTCAACGCCCGCCGCCGATAACGACGCGCACATGCGGTCAAGCAGTCCGCTCTTTTTCGTGCTGTTTCTGCCTGTCACTACCAGTGCTTTCGTGCCGTAAGGTTTTGCAAGCGCGCCGACTTCTGCGGCGCGAGTCCAGCCGAACACGATGTTCACTGGCAGATGAAACTGCCATTTCTGCGCGTCTGCTGTCATAGTGCCACTCCTCGCGTTCGAAGCGCAACGGCAATCGCCTCGTCTATCGCGCGGTCGAGCGCGGCACTCAGCTCATTGTCGGCGGCTTGCAGCGCGCGCGCGTCCTCGGGAGAGATGATGTTCACCAGAAGCCCGAACCGCTCACGGTAGGCGTATTTTGCCGCTGCAAAGAAGAGCGCGCCGAGCACACACCATCCGCCCGCAATGCCCCATTCCTGCACGGAAAGCGCGCTTCCCGACGCGGGCACCATGTAGCAGACAATCATGAAACCCGACATGGCGATGGCAAGGATGCCCACAAGCCGCGCAAGCGGCACTCGGTACGGGCGTTTTAAATCCGGCTCTTTCTTCCGCAGCAGCAGGAACGACACGGCGACCAGGCAGTAGGCAACACAGCAGCCGAAGTTCCCCGCGTCCACGACCCACACGAGCATCTTGCGTCCCGCGAACGGCGCGAGCACGGTCAGACCGCCCACAAGGTACAGCGCGTTCACGGGTGTCTTGAAGCGCGGGTGCAGGTGCGAGAAGAATTTGGGAATCATGTAGGATTCCGCCATCGAGTACATGGCGCGGCTTCCGCCCATCAGAAACGAGTTCCAGCTGGTGATGATGCCGCACATGCCGCCGATAATCAGCACCTTGCTCATCGCAGTGCTGCCGAACGCCTTTGCCATCGCGTCAGCCGTCACCAAGCCGCTTGTGTCCTGCGAGCGCGCGATGTCCGCCGCCGACATAATAAAGCCCACCGCCAGCACCACGAGCGCGTAGAATGCCACCGCAAGCACAATCGACAGCATCAGGATTTTGCCGATTTTCTTCAAGTCCACGTTGATTTCTTCCGCCGCCTGCGGAATCACGTCAAAGCCGATGAAGAAGAACGGGGTGATGAGTGCTACACGGAACACCGAGCTTATCAGCCCCGCGTTGTCGTTGAAAAACTGCCCGCCAAAGTTCTCCGCGCTGCCGTTGAAGCCCGATGCCGCCATCAGCAGGATTCCCACCGCACCGATGACGACGGTCAGCACTGTCTGCAAGATGGCCGCCGTCTTTACGCCGCGGATGTTAATCCATGTGATGAAAATCGCCATGCCCACAGCCACGGCAAGCCATGAGGCGTAGATGTCGAAGCCCGCCACGGTGTACAGGTAGCCTTTGAGGAATGCGGGATAGATGTAGGTGATAATCGTCGGAAGCGCGCATGCCTCAAAACAGGCGACGCTCGCGTAGCCGAGGATAATCGCCCATGTGCAGACAAAAGACCCGGTCGGTCCCATTGCGCGGTGGCTGAACACGTGCTCGCCGCCGCATTGCGGCATGGCGGCGGTCAGCTCCGCATAGGTAAGCCCCACGAAAAAAATCATGATGCCGCCTACCACAAAGCCCAGTGCCGCGCCTATAATGCCGCCTGTCTGAATCCAGCTGCCGGTGCTGACGACCCAGCCCCAGCCAATCATAGCCCCGAACGCAATCACGAGTATGTCCCATGCGCCGAGCACCTTGTCAAAGTCCGATGTCTTTCTATTCTCTGCCATCTTCGCCTCCTGTAGTCGCCGTGTCCAGTCGCCTCACCAAGTCCTCCAAATATTCCGCCGTGCCCTCCACGCCGAGCAGATTGCAGTCAATTAGGATATGACGGTTGTTTCTGTCGCCGCGGAACGTACCCGTAATCTGCTCATAGCGGGCGTGGTACATGGTGTCGTTTTCCTCAAGCAGTTTTTCTGCCGCGGCGCGGTCGCAGCCGAGTTGTTCCATGACGGTCTTTAGGCGCGTCTCGACTGGTGCGTAGATGAACACGTTAAGCGTGTTCTCGCGTCCACGCAGGATGTAGTCGGCGCAGCGCCCGATGATGACGCACGGAAAGCGGTCGGCAAGTTTCTTTACTACCTGCTTCTGCAAGAACACGACGCGCTCGGTCAGGTTCGTGTACTTGATGATGCCCAGTTTGCCTCTGCTTTTCGCGCCCGCGTCTGCCGTGCTGATGCCCTTGACCGCCGCGCCCGCGTCAGCAAAGTCGAGTACCTGCTGGCTGATGCCCACACGCTCGATGATGCTGTCGATGAAGTCGCGGTCAAAGTATTCAAGCCCCAGTTTCTCCGAGAGCCGCTTGCCGACGGCAGTCCCGCCACTTGCGTACTCGCAGCCGATGGAGATGACAAGCGGCGGCTTTGTGGTCGTCGCTTCCGTTTGGGGCACAAGTACGTCTGTTGTGTCTGCCATATCTTCCTCCTTACCCTGCGAGCGCCGCCTTGAGTGCGTCCTCAAAAATGGCAAGTCCCGCCGCTGTCTGCTCATCGGTCATCGTAAGCGGTGCCAGGAAGCGGATGATGTTGCTGTACGTGCCGGAGCTTTCAATCAGAAGACCACGCTGCAAGGCTTCCTGCACCAGGCGGGTAACAAGCGCGGTCGCCGGCTTCTTGGTCGCGCGGTCGGTCACGAATTCGACGCCTACCATCGCGCCCATGCCGCGTATGTCGCCGATGGCGGCATACTTTTCCGCCATGCGCTTCCAGCCGCTTGTTACCAGCTCGCCGATGTGCCGTGCCTTTGCCGCGTAATCGTCACGTTTCATAATCTCCATGACCTTGTTGGCGGCGGCGCAGGCAAGCGGGTTTCCACAGTACGTGCCGCCAATCGTTCCGGCGGGAACTGCGTCCATAATCTCCGCCCGTGCCGTAATCGCGCTGATAGGCACGCCCGCGCCGAGCGACTTTGCCGTCGTCACGATGTCGGGTGCGGCTCCCGCTTCCGCCCAGTATTCGGAGACGAAGTATCGTCCGCTGCGGCAGTTTCCGCACTGCACCTCGTCGGCAACCAACAGGATGTCGTTCTCATCGCAGATTTTACGCACGGCCTTGACCCAAGCCAGCGGCGCAGGGATAAAACCGCCCTCGCCCTGAATCGGCTCAACGAGCAGACAGGCGGTTTCCTTTGCCGGACTGCCCTCATCAAACACGCGGCGCAATTCCGCAAGGTAGTAGGCGACCGCCTCATCCTCGCTCATGTCAGCGGGAGCGCGGTACAAGTACGGGTAGGGCGCGCGGTAGATGCCCGCCGGAAACGGCCCCATGCCGAGCGCGTAGGTTTTCTTCGCCGTGAGTGCCATCGTCAGGTTCGTGCGTCCGTGGAACGCGCCCGTAAAGCAGATGACGTTACTCCTACCTGTGTAGGCTTTCGCAACCTTGATGGCGTTCTCGTCGCACTCCGCGCCGCTGTTGGCAAAGTACGTCTTGCGCACCCCACTCGGTCCGACCGCGCACGGCACCGTGGCGTTCAAGCCTTCGGCAAGCTGCACGTAGCCTTCGTGTCCGACGATGTTGAAAATCGTGTGGAAGTACAAGTCCGCCTGTGCTTTTACCGCCGCCACGACTTCGGGGTGTGAGTAGCCGATGTTCAGTACGCCCACGCCGCCAATCCAGTCAAGGAATGTGTTGCCGTCAGCGTCCTCAAGGACTGCGCCCGAACCGCGCCGTATGACAACAGGGTAGGTCGTGCCGCAGAGTGCCTTGGGCACTGCCTTGTCGCGCCGCTGCAAGATTTTTGCCGACTCCGCGCCCGGCACCGTCGTCGTTACGATTTTGGGAAGTGTTTCCATAGTTCACTCCTTGCAAAAAGATTGCGAAAAAAAAAGGCGTTCCGCGCAGACACTGCCAGTGCCGTTGCGAAACGCCTTTGTTTTGCTCGGCACGATGGTAGTGCGAGAAAATGCATAGTGTCAAGTAGGTGCAGAAAAAAAATGCGGAAAAATGCGAAAAAAGTGCGGAATATGACGCTTTTTTGCCCGCAGTGGGGGCTGGCGCGGAATACGGCTGGAAAGGTAGGCGGAAAGACTGCGGGGGAACTACGCCTGTGCGGGAGCGGCGAGCTGCTCCGCCATCTGCTTGACGCGCTCCAAGGGAACTTTCGCGATGTCGGCAATCTTTTCTAATGACAGGCTGCCGTCGCGCAGCAGGCTCTCGGCAAATTCAGCATTTCTTTCGGTTACTGCCTCTGCCGCTCGCTCATCGCCGTATTCTTCAACAATCCTGCACATGGTGTCTATCCCCTTTGTCT
>JAFLSP010000012.1 GCA_022510885.1 Treponema sp.
GCAGGTCAATTGAAATTGTCGCAAGAAAACGGTATGCTGATACTTATGGCAAGCGCGAACGGAGTGGGGCGCATATTTATTGAAGAAACATAAGGAGCATGATATGAAAATGACAGGGGCACGGGTCGTCGTGGAGTGTCTGATTGAGCAGGGTGTGCACACGGTGTTCGGCTATCCGGGCGGTAAGATTCTGAATATCTATGACGAGCTGTACAAGTGCAGCGACCGCATCCGCCATATCCTGACGGCGCACGAGCAGGGCGCGGCGCACGCGGCGGACGGCTTCGCGCGCACGACGGGCGGCGTGGGCGTGGTGATGGCGACGAGCGGCCCGGGCGCGACGAACCTCGTCACGGGCATCGCGACGGCGTACATGGACAGCATTCCGCTCGTGGCGATTACCTGCAACGTGGAAAGCCCGCTGCTCGGCAAGGACAGCTTCCAGGAGGTGGACATCGCGGGCGTCACCATGCCGATTACCAAGCACAACTACATCGCCCGCGACCCAAAGAAACTTGCGGCGACGATTCGCGAGGCCTTCCTGATTGCGAAGTCGGGGCGGCCCGGGCCGGTGCTGATTGACATCCCGCAGGAAGTGACGGCGGCGATGATTGACTACACGCCGATTGAGCCGGCGGCGGCGACCAAGGAGTCCGCCGCGGCGCAGAAGGCGAGCCTGCGCCGCATCGTCAAGACCGCCGAGCCGACGGACGACGACATCCGGGCGGCGGCGGAGCTGATTAACGCGGCGGAGCGGCCGCTCATCTACTGCGGCGGCGGCGTGGTCATCAGCGGCGCGGAGCAGGAGCTGCTCGAACTGGCGCACAAGGCGAACATTCCCGTGTGCGTCACGCTCATGGGAAAGTCCGCGTTCCCGTCCACCGACGGGCTGTGCACGGGCATGGTCGGCATGCACGGCACGAAGGCCTCGAACCTTGCGGTGGGCAAGTGCGACGTGCTTGTCGCGATTGGCGCGCGCTTCAGCGACCGCGTGACGAGCGACACCAGGCGCTTTGCCAAGAACAGCAAGGTCCTGCACATCGACATCGACCCGGCGGAAATCGACAAGAACGTGAGGACGAGCGCGTCGGTCATCGGCAACATCAAGGAGACGCTCGCGCGGCTGGTCACGTTGGTGGAGAAAAAAGACGCGGGAAAGTGGAACGAGCAGGTTGCCGAATGGAAGCGGCTCGTGCCGCCGAGCTGGACGGACGCGAAGGGCATGCATCCGCGCGTTGTCTGCGAGTACGTGCATGAGAAACTGGGCGACGACGCGATTATCACCACGGAGGTGGGGCAGCACCAGATGTGGGTGGCGCAGTTCTATCCGTTCGTCAAGCCGCGCACCTTCATCACGTCGGGCGGTCTCGGCACGATGGGCTTCGGCACGGGGGCGGCAATCGGGGCGCAGGTGGCGAACCCGGGAAGGTACGTGGTGCATTTTGCGGGCGACGGCTCGTTCCGCATGAACTGCAACGAGCTGGCGACGATTAATCATTACAACCTGCCGATAATCATCATCGTGGTGAACAACGGAACGCTCGGCATGGTGCGCCAGTGGCAGACGCTGCTCTACGGGCAGCGGTACAGCCAGACAACGCTCGACTTCGGGCCGGATTTCGTCAAGCTCGCCGAGGCATACGCCATCCGCGGCTACCGCGCGACGAACGAGGGCGAATTCAAGGCGGCGTTCGACGACGCAATCCGCGAGCGCAAGAGCGCGCTGATTGAGTGCCAGATTGACCTGGACGAGATGGTGATGCCCATGGTTCCCGGCGGCAGACCCCTGGACGAGCCGATTATGGAAGTGTAGCATGGCGGAAAAAGACGACGCCCACGGCACGATGACCGGCGACAACCACGCGGCGCTGTGGCACGGACGCTTTGCGGAAGGGCCGGACGCGGCGGCGGTTGATTTTGAGACCTCTATCTATGTGGACGAGCGCATGGCGCTTGACGACATTGCGGGGAGCAAGGCGCACGCGGCGATGCTCGCGCGGCAGGGCATCATCAGTGAGGCTGAGAACGAGGGCATACAGCGCGGCCTGGATTCCATTGCGCGGGACGTGCAGGCGGGGACGCTTGCGGTTGACTACAGCGCGGAGGACATCCATTCTTTCGTAGAGGCGACGCTGACCGACCGTATCGGCGAGGCGGGCAAGAAAGTCCATACGGGGCGCAGCCGCAACGACCAGATTGCCCTTGATGAACGTCTGTATTTGCGCCGCGTTATCCCCGACTTGCAGGACGCAGTGCGTTCGCTTGTCAAAACGCTTGCCGACATTGCGGCGCAGCACACGGAGACTTTGCTTTCGGGCTACACGCACATGCAGCGCGCGCAGCCGGTCACCTTGGCGCATCACCTCTGCGCGTGGGCGTGGCCGCTGGTGCGCGACTGCGAGCGGCTTTCTGATTCGCTCGGGCGCATTGCAAAAAGCCCGCTCGGAAGCGGCGCGCTTGCGGGGTCTGACCTGCCGCTCGACCGTGAGTTCGTTGCTGAGCGTCTCGGTTTTGTCGGCGTGACTGAGAATTCGCTTGACGGTGTTTCCGACCGCGACTATTGCATTGAATTCGCCGCGGATTTCGCGCTCTTGCAGATGCACTTGAGCCGCATGAGCGAGGAAATCGTCCTGTGGGCAAGCGCCGAATTCGGCTTCGTCGATTTGAGCGAGAAGTGGTCAACGGGCAGCTCAATCATGCCGCAGAAAAAGAACCCCGACTTCGCCGAGCTTATCCGCGGGCGCACGGGGAAGGTCTACGGCGACTTGCTCGCGCTTTTGGTGATGATGAAGGGCATCCCGCTCGCATACGACCGCGACATGCAGGAGGACAAGCAGAGTCTGTTCGAGGCATACGACACGGTGCTTTCCAACGTGCGTGTCTTTGAGGCGATGATTGCCACTGCGCGGTGGAATACGCAGCGCATGGCGGCAAGCTGCGAGGGCGGCTTCGCCAACGCGACCGACGTGGCGGACTATCTGGTGCGCAAGGGGCTGCCGTTCCGTACTGCCCACGCCGTCGCCGCGCGCGCCGTCCGTTTGTGCATTGAGCGGGGGCTTTCCGCGATTGAGGAACTGCCGCTTGCCGACTTGCAGGGGCTCTCGCCGCTGTTCGGTGCGGACATCTTCGCGCTCATTACGCCGCGTGCCTGTGTGGAAGCCCGTTCGGTGACGGGCGGACCTGCAAAAGCGCAGGTGGCTGCGCAGATTGCGGCATTGCGCGCGTTTGCGGAAAAGAAAAAGGAATAGAAGATTCCCCGCGCATTTTTGCCCGCGCGGGGAAATCCGTCGTTTTTCCCTTAACCCGCGCCCCACATCTTCCGACAATCAGAGTATGAGCAGTTTTTCGGATTCGGTAGACTTATTGCACCGCGCGATGAACGTGCACCAGTTGCGTTATCAGGTGTCCGCGAACAACATCGCTAATGCGGGAACGCCCGGCTTCAAGCGGCAGGTCGTCAACTTCGAGAGCGAGTTGCAGCGCGCATTCGAGAGCGAGGCGGACAAAGGGCGACAGGTGCAACTGACGCGCACGGACGGCCGCCATTTTTCGCTTGGTGAGCCGTATGACTGGCGCGAGGTCGAGCCGCGCCGCGTGACCGACTGGGCGACGACCGCCGAGGCGAACGGCAGCAACGTCGATGCCGAGTATGAGGCGATGAACATCCTGAAACTGCAAATGAGCTACCGTCTGCTGACGCAGGTGCAGAGCTTTGAATTCAGCCAGCTGCGCACGGCAATGCGCAAATAGGTGAGGTGAGACTATGGGAATGTTTACGAGCATGAACATCGCCGCGACGGGCATGAGCGTCGAGCGTCTGCGCACCGACGTGATTTCAAACAACATCGCGAATGCGTCCACCACGCGCACGCCGGAGGGCGGCCCGTTCAAGAAGTCGCTCGTCGTCCTTGAGCCGGTCGCGTCCGAGCATCCCGTGTGGCGCACGCCGTTCGTCTCCGCCGACCAGGACAACGGTCCGGGGCAGGGCGTCCGCGTCAAGCAGATTATCAAGGACACGTCGGAGGGTCCGATGCGCTACGACCCCGACAATCCGGACGCATACCAGAGCGGCCCGCACAAGGGTTACGTGGAGATGCCCAACGTGAACATCGTGAACGAGATGGTCAACCTGATTTCCGCGAGCCGCGCATACGAGGCGAATGGCACGGTCGTGCAGGGCGCGAAAGATATGTTCAGCGCGGCGCTTGAAATCGGCAAGGCGTAAGACAACATAGAACGGGAACGGCCCGGCTGTCGTCGGGCAGGGGGAAATGATGAGGATACAAACAATGCCGCTGATGTCGGCACCGGAAATGCTTCGTACTGATGCGGCGCACGTGGGAACTACTCCGCTTACTGACCTGACGGCGCGGAGCACGGAGGGCGCACAGCGGACAAAGAAGCCGGGCGCGTTTGAAAGCTATCTGCTGGAGGCTGTGAGTACGGTGAACGCGCAGCAGCTGGACGTGGACAATCTGACGAAGCAGTACATCACCGACCCGGATTCCGTGAACGTGGAGGACATCACCACGGCGATGGCGAAGGCGCAGATGTCGCTCTCGCTCGCGCAGACGGTGATTGACCGCATTACGACCGGCTGGAATGAGCTTTCCACGACGCGCTAGGGGCTTTTCACGGCAAAGTAGGTAGCCGGGGGTTTTCAAATTTCGCATGATATGGTAAACTGTTATGCGATATATTAGTAGTTTTTCGTTCACGGGAGGGGTCAGATGAACGAACGGCTCAAGAAAGTTACAGCCAACGCAAGGGAACGGTGGGAGAAGTGGTCCCTTGTCCAGAGAATCATCCTTGTCGCTATCGTCGTTGCGGTCGTCGTGGCGATTGTCTTCGCGAGCAGGCTTTCGGCAAAGCCGACGAACGTCTCGTTGTTTAACGCGGCAATCACTGACCAGGCGACGCTCGACAATATCCTTTTCCGTCTTGACGAAGGCAATGTCAAGGCGACGACCTCAAACGGCTTCATCTACGTGGACGACGAGCGCACGGCGCGCAAGTGGCGGGCTACGCTGATTTCGGAGGACTTGGCTCCGAACGGCATGGACGCGTGGTCGCTGTTTGATACGACGAGCTGGACGACGACCGATTTTGAGCGCAACGTGAATTTGCAGCGTTCGGTCACACGCATGGTCAAAGAGCACATTGAATCCTTGGACGACGTGGCGAGCGCGGATGTCGTTATCACTCCGCGCAGGGAAGCGGTGTTCAGGGAGGATTCCGAGCCGGCTAAGGCGTCGGTCATCCTCACGTTCCGCCCCGGCGCGAACGTCGCCGCCGGCTCGAAGAAAGTGCAGGGCATTCAGAACATCCTGATGCGTGCCATTGCGGGCGTGGTAAGTGCGGACAACGTGATTATCACCGACAGCAACGGCACGGTGCTCAACGATTTTGACAGTCTCGCGGAGATGGAGCGGCTCACCGTCATTCAGAAACAGCAGAAAGAGATTGCCCGCCTTGAGACGGAGCTGCGCGCGAAGGTGCTTTCCGCTTTGCGCCGCACATTCAGCGACGACCGCGTGCGCGACTTGAACGTGAACTTGCAGATGGATATGTCCGAGGTGACGCGCGAGCAGACGATTCACACGCCGTTCGAGCGTAGGGCGCGCACGCCTGGGCTTCCCTACGACGACTCGGAGTACGTCGATTCGGTGGCGATTGCGACGCAGGAAATCGACAAGGAATTCACGGGCACGGGCTACAATCCCGAGGGGCCTGCCGGCGTAGAGGGGCAGAATCCGCCGGTCATGAGCGATATGTCCAACATGATTGGCAGGACGACCGAGCGGGCGACCACTACGAATTATGCAATCAACACGGAGCGGCGCGTGACGGTGGTCAGCCCGGAGCAGGGGCGGCGCACGGTCTCGGTCAACATTGACGGCCGGTGGCGCGTCGTCTATGGCAAGGGGCATGTGCCGGTTCTGAACGAGGACGGCACGGGCATCGAGCGTGAGTATATTCCGCTTTCCGAGGATGACCTTGAGAACGCGCGTTCGCTTATTCGCGATGCGATTGGCTATGATGCCACGCGCGGTGACAGCGTGACGGTGACGAACATTGCGTTCGACCGCGAGGAAGAATTTGAGGCAAAGGACGATGCCTATTTTGCTAAGCAGCGGCGCAACCGCACGATTATGGTTGTGCTGCTCGGCATCGCCGTAATTCTGCTGTCGTTCATCCTTTTCCGCTTCATCAGCCGTGAGCTGGAGCGCCGCCGCCGCCTTCGCGAGGAAGAGATGCTGCGCCGCCAGCAGGCGGAGCGCGAGAAAGCGTTGTGGGACGCTCGGCAGGAAGGCATGGAAGTCACCATGTCCGTGGAAGAGCGCAAGCGCGCCGAACTGCTTGAGACGGCGGTCGCGATGGCAAAGGAGCACCCCGAGGACGTGGCGATGTTGCTCCGCACGTGGATGATGGAGGAATAACATGGCAAACGATTCTTTTCAGATGGTCACCGAAAACTTCCGCCGTCCGCTTTCCGGCAAGGAAAAGGCTGCCATCCTGCTGGGCGAGCTTGGCGGCAGCGCGGAAAGCGTTTTTGAGTACCTGAGCGATGCCGAAGTCAAGAAACTGCGCAAGGCGATGCGCTCGCTGGGCAAGAAAGTGAACTGGGCGGACGAGACCGCTGTGCTCGCCGAGACGAACAAATGGGGCGTGCGCAAGGGCATCGCCAAGCCTATCCATAGTGACGCGGAAATTGCCGCGCTTATCAAGACGACGGAACGGAATGAAAAGCAGAACGAGTTGCGGAATTTGTTCTTGAAAAATCCCGACGCGATTGCGAACGCGCTCGGCGCGTGGCTCAAGGAGGACAAGTAAATGCCAGATGCAAAACCGGGCAGTCTGAAACCTGCCGCCGGAAAAAAAGCTACGAAGGACTACAAGAACCTCACTGGGCGGCAAAAAGCGGCTATTTTCCTCGTCTCGATTGGCTCCGACGTGTCTTCGGAGGTGATGAAACACCTGCGCGAAGATGAGGTGGAGACGCTGACTTTTGAGATTGCGCGCCTTGAGACTATTGACGCGGAATTCAAAGACCAGGTTCTGGAGGAATTCCAGGACCTGATGAACGCGCAGAACTTCATCACGACAGGCGGTATTGACTACGCGCGCGAGTTGCTGGAAAAGTCGCTCGGTTCGCAGAAGGCAATCGACATCATCAACCGGCTTACCTCCAGTTTGCAGGTTCGCCCGTTCGACTTTATCCGCCGCACTGACCCGGCGCATCTGCTCAACTTTATTCAGACGGAATATCCGCAGACTATCGCGCTGATTCTTGCGTATCTTGAGCCGAGCAAGGCCGCAGTCATCTTGCAGAACCTGCCGGTGGAAATCCAGCCGGAAGTCTCGCGTCGCTTGGCGACGATGGACCGTACATCGCCGGACGTTCTGCGCGAGGTGGAGCGCGTTCTTGAGAAGAAGCTCTCTACGCTGTCAAGCGAAGACTACACGGCGGCGGGCGGCGTCGAAGCCATCGTCGAAATCCTCAACCTCGTTGACCGCTCTTCCGAGAAGTCCATCATCGAAAGCCTTGAGGAAGAGGACCCGGACTTGGCGGAGGAAATCAAGAAGCGGATGTTCGTGTTCGAGGACATCGTTATGCTCGACGACCGCGCAATTCAGAAGGTCCTGCGCGAGGTGGACACGCAGGAACTGTCGAAGGCACTCAAGTCAGTCGATACGGAAGTGCAGGACAAAATCTTCCGCAATATGTCAAAGCGCGCGGCCTCCATGCTCAAGGAAGACATGGAGTTCATGGGGCCGGTGCGTCTCAAGGACGTGGAAGAGGCGCAGCAGAAAATCGTCTCCACGATTCGTCGTCTGGAGGATGCGGGCGAAATCGTCATCGCGCGTTCCGGCGAAGACGAGCTGGTTGTGTAGGCTAGGAGTGTGGCATGGCAAGAAGACAGGTTTTTACGCCGAATGAAGTGAGAGGAACGGACGTCACGTTCGAACTGAAACTGCTGCATGAGTACGCGAAACCGCAGATTGAGGAAGTCGTCGAGGAAACGCCTGTCTACACAGGACCGACTGTCGAGGAGCTGCAAAAGGAAGCCGACGATTTCCGGGTAAAATGGGAAGCCGAAAAGCAGCGGATGCTCGCAGCGGCGCAGGCAGATGCCGACCAAATCCTTGAGCGCGCGCGGGAAGCCGCTTTCAATGAGGTAAAGAGTCAGAGCGACCATGCGCAGGAGATGCGGGCACAGGCGGAGCAGGACGCGGCGGACATCGTTCAGAAAGCGAAAGATGAGGCCGCGCAGATACTTGCCGAAGCGCAGACTCAGCAGAGCAGCATGACTGAGCAGGCGCACAAAGATGGTTTTGAGCAGGGGCGTACCGCTGGCTACGAAGAGGGAAAGGCGGAGGTCGAGCGGCTCATCGAGCGTACCCATACCATACTGGACGAAGTGCTTGCCCGCCGCGAGCAAATTCTGCGCGGCACGGAGCAACAGATTGTAGAACTGGTCATTCTGATGACGCGCAAGGTTGTCAAGTTGCTAAGCGAGAGCCAGAAGAACGTGGTGATGGCGAACGTGCTCGAAGCGCTGAAGAAAGTCAAGGTGCGCGGTAAGGTAAACATCCGTGTGAATCTTGCTGACCTTAAGCTGACCACCGAACATGCGCAAAATTTTGTGCGTCAGTTCGAAAGCGTGGAAGGTGTTTCCGTGTATGAGGACTCTGCTGTGGACAAAGGCGGTTGCATCGTGGAGACTGACTTCGGGTCAATCGATGCGCGCATTGCAAGCCAGCTCGGCGAATTGGAGTCCAAAGTGCTTGACATCTCGCCCGTCAGGACGCTGCACAAAGGGGACGAGCCGTCCGCGTAGCGTGTCGCGGGGGTGGGGCAGATGGAATCATGTTTTACAAAATATCTTGACACGGTAAAAGAAACCGAGACCATTCTCTATACCGGCGCGGTAAGCGCAGTCAAAGGGCTGATGATTGAGAGCATCGGCCCGCGTTCCATGATTGGTGAATTATGCGACATCCGTTTGCCCGACGGTACGAGTGTGCAGGCTGAAGTGACGGGGCTTGAGGGGTCTGTCGTCCGCTTGATGACATACGGCGATACCAAGGGCATTGAGGTGGGCTGCGAGGTGGTGGCAAGCGGTCATGTCCTGCAAGTACCCGTGGGTGATTCCTTGCTGGGGCGCGTGATTGACGCGACGGGAAAGCCGATTGATGGCAAGGGCGCGCTCGGCACGTCCGCGTATTATCCCGTTATTGCTTCCCCGCCCGACCCAATGACGCGCCGTCCGATTGACCGTCGCGTCGTGACGGGCGTTCGTGCCATCGATTCGCTGCTGACCTGTGGCAAAGGGCAGCGTCTCGGTATCTTCGCAGGCAGCGGCGTGGGGAAATCCACGCTGCTTTCGATGATAGCGCGAAATACGGACGCGGACATTAATGTTATCGGTTTGATTGGCGAGCGCGGTCGTGAAGTGATGGACTTTATCAGCCGCGACCTGGGCGAGGCGGGCATGGCGCGCTCGGTGGTGGTTGTTGCCACGAGCGACACGCCGTCAATTGCGCGTTTGCGCGCTGCTTACGTGACGACTGCCGTTGCCGAGTATTTCCGCGACCAGGGCAAGGACGTTATGCTCATGATGGACAATATGACGCGATTTGCCCATGCACAGCGTGAAATCGGGCTTTCCACGGGCGAGGCTCCCGCGCAGCGCGGCTATCCGCCGAGTGTCTTTGACCTGATTCCTAAACTCTTGGAGCGCAGTGGCACGAGTGACCGGGGGACGATTACCGCGTTCTACAACGTGCTTGTGGACGGCGACGACATGGACGAGCCGATTACCGATAAAGTGCGCGGAACGCTTGACGGGCACATCGTCCTGAGCCGCGCGCTCGCGCAGGAACGCCATTATCCCGCAATCGACGTGCTTCAGAGCATCAGCCGGCTTTCCAAGCGCGTGAGCGGCAAAGCGTCCGTGTCTGCGGCGAACAAAATCGCGCGGCTCGTCGCCCTCTATGCGCAGAACGCGGAGATGATTAACGCGGGCGTGTACCAGCAGGGCGCGAATGCCGACATCGACGAGGCGATTGCCAAGCACGACGCAATCGAGGCGTTTTTGATGCAGGAGGAGTACGAGCCGTGCCCGATTGACGACACGCTGCGGAAGCTCGCCGCCCTTGCCGAGACCGATATTCCCGAAAGCGAGTACGGCGAGCAGCCCGCGCTTGACCGCAAGACCACCGCGCAGATGGTCAAAGAAATGGCGGAATCAGCGGCAAACGACTCGCCGTCTGCTGAAGTCGTGGAGACGAGCCTGTGAAAAAATTCGCATTCACTATGCAGAAAGTGCTCGATTTGCGCGAATTCGAGCGCAAGCAAGCAGAGGCGGATTTGGGGCGCGCACTTGCCGAGGAGAACGCCATTCGGCAGGCACTTGAAATGGTTGCGCAACAGCATGGCAGTGCCGTCTCTGCCGCCGACCGCATGACTGACATTCATGAATTGTACGGTGTGAGCCAGTATTTTGTCTTTCTTGACCAGAAAAAAGAATTGCTTTTGCAGGAACTTGCGCAGGCGCAGCTCGTGAGCGAGCAGAAGCGCGAGGCGATGCGCGAGGCGATGAAGAAATGCAAGGTCTTGGAGCAGCTCCGCGAACGCCGCCTTGCCACATGGAAAAAAGAGCGGCTTTTGCAGGAGGAGAACACAACGGACGACATTGTAACGTCGCGCTTCCGCTCTAGTATTTGAACGTACTTCCCCCGATAAACTCGCGCACGATAGACTGGGCGGGCACGTAGTCCGATGCCATCGGCGAGAACAGCGCAAGAAACTGCAGCAAACGTGATGCTTCGGCATATTCTTTTTGCTCGGGCGACACGCAGCGCAACAGTGGTTCGGCATATACCTTGAGCACCGAAAGCTCGTAGTCAAGGGCCGTGTTCAGCACCGCGTCGGCGTTGTTCTGGAACGGGAAGATGTGCAAATTCTCGCCCTTCTGTACGCTGTCCCACATCGAAATAGTCGCTGCCGCGCTTTTTCCGCGGAATTTCGCGTCGCGCACGATGCGGCGAATGAGGCGGTTGTCGCGTGTGGGTACGCGGTTGTGGTCGTCGATGTTCAGTTGGGTGAGCGCAGAAAGGTAGACCTTGAACTTGCAGTCGTTGCTCACGAGCGGGGTCAGTTTGTCGTTCAGTCCGTGGATGCCTTCCATAATCAGGATGTCGTGCTTTTGGAGTTTCATCGTCTTGCCCGTGTAGTAGGGCTGCCCGAGGTCGAAATTGTACGACGGCATCCGAACTTCCTTGCCAGCGAACAAGTCCACTAGATTCTGATTGAGCAGCGGAATGTCCAGGGCTTCAAGGCATTCGTAGTCGTAATTGCCGTTCTCGTCCTTGGGATTGCGGTCGCGCCCCACGTAGTAGTTGTCAAGGCTGATGACGCGCGGTGTGTAGCCCGCCGCCTGTAAGTGAAGCGACAGTTTTTTTGCCGAGGTCGTCTTGCCCGATGACGAAGGCCCTGCAATCAGCACCACTTTGACATTTCCGCGCGCATGAATCTGTCGCGCCGTCTCCGCAAAATTCTGTGCTTGGAACGTCTCCGTGATGTCCACGAAGTCGTTTATCTTGCGTTTGGCAATCAGTTCGTTGAGCGCGGCGACCGAAGTCACGTTGATTTGCTTTCCCCATGCCTTGTAGGTCTTGTAAATCTGAAAAATCTTGGGATGGTCAGTGAACACGGGCAGCACGTCTGGCTCTTTCGTCGTGGGAAACTGGAGCAGGAAACCGTCTGCGTAGGGCAGCAGCGCGAACGTTCTGATTTTTCCCGTGCGGTTCACGAGCGGGCCAACGTTCATATCGCTGTAGTCGCCCATCGTGTTGACGAGCAACCGGTTAGGGTTCACGTAGTCGAGATGCTTGCGCGTCTCGGTCTGTCCGTTCTTCTCAAGCAGTTCTTTCGCTTGTGTGTAGGAAATGATGTGGCTCGTGATGGGCGTGTCTGCCGTGATGATGGCGCGCATCTCTGTTTCGAGCGCGGCGATTTCTTCTTTTTTTACCGCCGTGTCAGATTCAAATGTATAATAATAAGCGTAGCCGAGGCTGTGCCCCACGGTCAGCCGGCGGTCGGGGTGCAGTTTGTGCGCCGCCGCCGCAAGGATAAAGCACAGCGTGCGTCGATATGCCTCCGAGCCGAACTTGGAGTTGAAGTAAATCGGCTCGACGTAGGAATCGAACGGAATGGGATTAGTGAGCGCAGTCACTTGGTTGTTCACCATGAGCGCGGCAAGTTTCTCCTCGCCGCCGTCAAATTCATCCGCGAGCGTAAGTGCGCTCGTGTTCTGCTCTACCGTAATCGTCTTTCCCGTCGAAAGTGTGAGAGTAATCATACGCCATTATACACCGGGACAGATGAAAAAGAAAGGGAAATCTAATCTTCGATGTCGGGGATGCGCTGTTTGAGCGCGTTCATGAACTGCTTGCCCGTCACGCCTTCGCGCAGGCAGGCGAAAATGCAGTTGTCGCCCGCCACCGTGCCGAGGATTTCGTCCATGTTCATGCAGTCGAGCGCGTTCGACACGCTGTCCGCGTGCCCGCCGAAGGTCTTGATGACGACGATGTTCCCGCTCCAGTCGATGCTGACGTAGCCGCGCAGGAAGTCCTGCACGAGAATCTGCTCGCCCTCCGCGCGCTCCTCGTCGCTCGGCAGGGCGTACACATAACTGGCGTTTCCGTCGCTTACTTTGCCCACTTTGAGCAGTTTGAGGTCACGGCTGAGCGTCGCCTGCGTCACGTCGAAGCCGTCCCTCTGTAGGTACGTCAGCAACTCGTCCTGGCTGGCGATGCGGTTGTTTTTGATGAGCCGTTTGATTGCCTTGAGGCGGGCGAGACGCTCTTTCACGATGACCCCCAGTATGTGGATATGCCTCAAGTATGGATAAAAGTGTCGCACGTGTCAAGGTTGTGATTTCCGTCAAGTCACCCGTGCGCGTTCCGATATTCAGAGTATGAGCGAGACCAAGGAGACCGGGACGAAAGGCGCGCTTGTCGCCGTCATGCGCAAAGAAAATGACCTGCTCGACAAGATTCTTGAACAGCAGGCGGTGCTGCACGAGTGCGTGGCGAAAAAAGACTGGTCGCACCTTGAGGACGCGATGGCGCATCTGCACGCGCTCTCCGACTCGTTTGTGGAACTTGAGGAACAGCGCACTTCTTTGGCGGACGACGCTTCCCTTGCGGCAGACGCGGAACTTGCGCCCGTGCTTGCCCAGGTACGCGGCAAATTGCAGAAATCCAAAATCGAAAACCGCGCGCTCAACGAATACATCAAAACCACGCGCAAATTCCTGCAAGGCGTGTTCGATTCCGTCGTCCCGCAGCGCAGGAACACGCTCTACACCCGCACGGGAAAAATCGTCCGTTCCGAGCCGAGCGGCATCACGCTCGACTGCGTTTTTTAAAGCCAAATTCCCTCAAGTCGTTCTTTCGCCACTCCGACAATGAAAACGGCAGACTGTTTTTTGCGGTCGGCACGGAGGTTCGGAACATGGCGAATTCATTTGGCGCGATTGAGCTTGGCAAGCGCAGTCTTATGGCGCAGGCGCAGCAGATTAACACGGCGGGTCACAATATTTCCAACGCGAACACGGAGGGCTACACCCGTCAGCGTGTGCAGGTAAAGACCTTTGACCCGCTCTACCGCCCCGACCTGACGCGCGCGGAGACTCCCGGGCAAATCGGGCAGGGTACGGCAATCGAGCAGATTACCCGACTGCGCGATGAGCTGCTCGACCAGCGCATCGTGGCGCAGGAAAATCAGGAATCGTACTGGGCGACGCGCGAAAAATACTACGTCATGCTCGAACAAATCTACAATGAGCCGAACGACGTGTCCATCCGCACGAACATGGACCACTTTTGGCTGGCGTGGCAGGAACTTTCTGTTTTCCCCGACAACCAGGCGGCGCGGCAGGCGGTGGTGACGCGCGGCGAGAGCCTCACCACGGCAATCCACCAGCGGTTCGCGAGCCTTTCCGGCATCGGTACGATGCTCAACGGTGACATCGAGGCGACCGTGCGGCAGGTGAACGACTTGGCGAGTCAAATTGCGCGCATCAATAATGAAATCGTGCGCTCGGAGGCGATGGGCGACAATCCCAACGACCTGTACGACCGCCGCGACGTGCTCGTGGAGAAACTCGGCGCGCTCGCCAATATCACGACCGACCGCCGCGACAGCGACGAATTTATGGTGCACATTGACGGTCACGTTTTGGTGCAGGGTTCGGTCGCGCGCGCGCTTGACATTCGCACGACCACCGATAACAACAGTTACAGCGAAGTCGTTTGGAAAGACACGCAAAATCTTGCCGAAATCTCCGGCGGTACGCTCGGCGCGCTCATTGAACTGCGTGACGTGGACGTGCGCACTGAAATACAGTCGCTCAACACGATGACGATGAATTTCGCCGATTTGGTGAACGACGTGCATCGGGCGGGCATCGGCGCGAACGGCGTGACGGGGCTTGCTTTCTTTACGCAGCATCCGTTCGTCACCGACGTGAACGGCAACTATGACCGCAACGGCGACGGTCAGCTCGATACGTCGTACATTTTCCGTTTTACCGGCACGAACGCGCTCAACGGGCAGGACAAGGTCGGACTCGAAGGCGTGATGACGTTCAGCGGCAAGCGCGGCAACGTGACTGTTCCGTACTACGCCACTGACACGATTGACGAAGTGGTCAACCGCATCAACGACAGCGACGGCGAAGTCAAAGCCTACCTTGACCGCAACAATCGTCTTGTTCTCAAGGCGACTACGGCGAGCGCGATGGAGAATCCTGATTTCGTCATTCGTCACGTGGAGGACAGCGGCATGTTCCTCTCCGGCTACGCGGGCATTTTGAACGGCTCGGGCGAGGCGGGCGCGTATGACTTTGCGCAGGCAGACGCGGTGAACGCGCTTGCGGCGGATTTCTCCGTCGCGCCCGTGCTGAACCCGGCGGGCTATGTCGAAGTGAACGCGGCAATTCGCGGCGACGTGCTTTCCGTGGCGGCTGCTATGCCCACTACGCGCGGCGAGGTGATGGCGGGCGACGGGCGTGCGGCGGTGGAAATCGCGTCAATCCGCAATTCGCAGGTGATGATTGGTAAAGACCGCACGTTCGACGACTATTTTGCGAACAGCGTGACCAACATCGGTCTCAAGGGTGAGCAGGCGGAGACCAACTTGCTCAGCCAGAACAAAATCATGAACGACCTGCGCGACCTGCGCGACAGCATCAGCGGCGTGAATATCGACGAGGAGCTGGCGGACATCATCAAATTCCAGCACGGCTACAACGCGGCGGCGAAGTTCATCAGCGTGATTGACGGAATGCTCGACACGATTATCAACCGCCTTGGCGTGTAAAGCGTTGGGTTTAGGAAAAGGAGACAGCTATGCGCAGAATATCGAGCCAGATGAACAACAACAACACGCAGTACAATCTCCGTCAGCAGGAGAGCCGGCTGAACCGCGTGACTAACCAAATCGGCACGCAGCAGCGCATCCTCAATCTGCGCGACGACCCCATCTCCGCGGGGCATTTGGTCAAATACAATTCCTATCTCTCTCGCGTGGAGTTGTTCGAGCGCAACGCCGCGACCCTGCGTGACCAGTTCCAGTACCGCGAAGGCTATATGTACAACTCGCTCGAAATCATGCAGCGCGTGCGCGAGCTTGCCGTAAGCGGCGCGCATGGTACGTACACGAAAGAAGACTTGACCAACATGGCGGTGGAAGTGAACGAGTTGCTCGGCGAGCTGATTCAGAACGCCAATGCCACCGGGCCTGACGGCTCGTCGATTTTTGCCGGCACGAACACGCACATGCGCGCCTTCGACATCGATATGGGCGCGGTGGAAGGCTCGTCCGTTCCGCTTGTCGCCAACGTGCGCTACAACGGCACGATTGATTCCAATCGGGTGGAACTTGACGAAAATCGCTATATTACCGTGGAGAACGCCGGCAACCGTACATTCTGGGCGGAGAACCAGCGGCTCTTCGGCGGGCGCGACACGACCAGGTGGCAGGCGACGCGCGATTCTGTCATTTCTGTGGACGGACAGCTCATTCAGATTGAGACGGGCGACAACATCCACGCGCTCATCGCAAAAATCAATGACAGCGGCGCGGCAATCAAAGCGAGCCTTGACCCCGTTACGCGCGGGCTTGACCTTATCACCACCGACGCGCGCCAGCTGTGGCTTGAGGACGTGACGGGCAGCGCGCTCAACGAGCTGGGCATCATCAAAGACGCGAGCCAGAAGCCGCCCTACAACCTTGGCGACAGCGTGCGCGTCTCCGGCGGCAGTCTGTTCGATACCGTGATTGCTTTGCGCGACGCGATGTTCAAGGGCGACCATGAGGCAATCGGCGGGCGCGTGCTCGCGAGCCTCGACAGCGGCATCAGCACGCTTACGGCGCGCGTGGCGAAAAGCGGCTCGGAGTACGAGCGGGCGGAGAACGATATGCTGCGCAACTCGCGCACCGCGCTCAACGTGACGGGACACATCGCGCGCGAAGGCGACCTCGACTTGACCAAAGCCATCACCGACGAGAAAATGCTCGAACTGACTCAGCAGGCAACGCTCAGCAACGCGGGCAAAATGTACTCGTCCAGTCTGCTGAACTACATGAAATAGCGCGGGACGGAATCGGCATGGAAGTACAGACAAAAACGATGGGAACCGTCACGGTTGATGACGCGCGCGTGCTTCATTTCCCCAAGGGGCTGTTCGGTTTTGAGGAATTCCGCTCGTATGCGCTGATTGAGGCGGAGTACGAGCCGTTCTGGTGGCTGCAATCCACGGACGAGCAGAGCCTTGCGTTCCTTTTGGTGGACCCCTTCCTCATTGCGGACGACTATGAGCTGGACATCGACGACAAGATGCTCGGCGACATCGGCATTGCGTCTCCCGCCGACGTGTACGTGTGGGCAGTCGTCACCGTTCCTTCGGACGGCGGGCCAGTCACGGCGAACTTGCAGGGACCGCTCGTGGTCAACCGCAAGACGCAACAGGCACTGCAAGTCGTCCTCGCCGATTCCAAATGGACTACCAAGCATAATATCATCAAAGCCTTGCAGTCACGGGGGCGCTGATGCTCATACTGTCACGAAAAGTCGATGAAAAAATCAAAATCGGCACGGACATCACGCTCACGATAATCGAAGTCCACGGCGACCAGGTGAAAGTCGGGGTGGAAGCGCCCAAGAACGTCAAGGTGTTCCGGCAGGAAGTCTACGATGCCATTCAGGCGCAGAACCGCGAGGCCGCCGCAAGCACCGCCGCACTCGAATCCCTCTCCAAGTTGTTCGGGCAGAAACGCCGTGACGACTGACGCGCCCGTCCGTTTGCAGGCATATCTTGCCCACTGCGGCGTGGCAAGCCGCCGTGCGAGCGAGACAATCATCACGCAGGGGCGCGTCACGGTAAACGGCGCGACGGTGACGGAACTCGGCACGAAAGTGACCGATGCGGACATCGTGTGCGTAGACGGGGAGCGCGTCACGCCCGAAGCAGTCAAACGCTACGTGTTGCTCAACAAACCGGCGGGTTACGTCTGCACCCAGTCCGACGAAAAGGGCAGGGCGGTCGCGGCAGATTTGCTCAAGGACACGTTCCGCGAACGGCTCTACAACGTGGGGCGGCTCGATATGTACAGTCGCGGCGCGATTATCTTCACCAACGACGGCGACTTTGCCGCAACACTCTCGCATCCGAGCGCGGAAATCGAGAAAGAATATATCGTCGAGACCAGCTATCCTTTGCCCGAGGGACTTGCCGAACGCTTTGTCAAAGGCGTGCGCGTGGAAGGCATTTTCTATCGCGCCGTCCGTGCGGAGCGCGTGAACTCTCACCGAATGCGCGTCGTCCTCATCGAGGGCAAAAACCGCGAAATCCGCCGCGTGTTCGAGAGCGCGGGCGCGGCAATCCGCAGCCTGGAGCGCGTCAGAATCGGTACGGTGCGCATTGAAGGTCTCAAGCCGGGCGAATTCCGGGAGCTTTCCCCTGCCGAAGTGCGGGGACTTTTAGCGTTGTGCAAAAACTGATATAATCGTCACATACACGTAACGCATTCGCACAAGGAGTTTCGCCATGATTATCGCCATAGACGGACCTGCGGGGACGGGAAAATCGACCATCGCCGCGATTATCGCAAAAAAACTCGGCATCACGTACTTGAACAGCGGCAGTTTTTACCGCGCCCTCACGCTCGCGCTCAACGCCACGGACATCGACCTTGCCGACGAGGAGTCGGTCGTCGCCTTCTGCAAGCAGCAGAAGCTGGAATACGTCAACGCGCGCCTTGTGCTCAACGGCACGGACGTGGAAGACCGCCTGCATGACGACGCGGTAAGCGCGCGCGTCGCCCCGCTTTCTGCCATCGTGCCCGTGCGCCACCTGGTGAACGACCGAATGCGCGAGATTACCAAGAGCCTTTCCATTATTTGTGAGGGACGCGACATGACCACTGTCGTCTTTCCCCACGCCGAGCATAAATTTTACCTTGACGCTTCCTTGGACGTGCAGGCACAGCGGAGGTTCGACCAGGGCGTGTCGCAGATGTCGCTCGAAGAAATCAAGGCGGCAATCAAGAAGCGCGATGAGCTTGACCGCGCCAAGAAAGAGGGCGCGCTCAAACGCGCTCCCGATGCCATATATATCGATACTTCTGCCTTGACCATCGAGCAAGTTTGTGAGATAATGATACAGTATATTCATAACAAAGGGTCTGATATGGAACAGATGGAAGTGGAAACGGATGAGACGCAGGACTCCAAGAGCGCAATCCAAACACAATTAGAGGAATCCCTCAAGGGATTTAAAGAACTGGAGGACGGTCAGCTTGTGGACGGCACCGTCATCGAAGTCACGGACGAGCTTGTGTTCGTAGACATCGGCTACAAGTCGGAGGGCAAGATACCCGTGCAGGAGTTCGCGGGCAATCTCCCCAAAGTCGGCGATGTCGTTACCGTCGTCCTCGTTCGCAAGGACGGTCGCAACGGTCCGGAGATTTCAAAGTCCCGCGCGGACGCGAAGCAGCTGTGGAAAGACCTGCGCAAGGCATTTGACGAAAAGCGCACGGTTGAGGGCGTGATTGAGAAAGAAGTGAAGGGCGGCTTTGAGGTGAACCTCGGCGGCGACATCCATGCGTTCCTGCCCATCAGCCAGTCGGACAGCCAGAAAGTTGAGCATCCCGAAAAACTGCTCGGACTGAAAGCCACGTTCTACATCGAGCGCCTCTATTCTGACAACAAGGCGAATGTGGTCGTGAACCGCCGCAAGTATCTTGAGGAGGCAATCAGCGCGAACCGCGACCGCTTCTTTGAGGAAATACAGATTGGCGAGACCGTCAAGGGCACGGTCAAGAGCTTCACGAGTTTTGGCGCGTTCATCGACTTGGGCGGCTTTGACGGTCTGCTCCATATCAACGACATGAGTTGGGGACACGTTACGCGCCCCAAGGATTTCGTTAAGAAAGGGCAGGAGTACGAGCTTAAAGTTATCCGCCTTGACCCTGCGGAAAAGCGCATCAACCTGTCGCTCAAGCATTTTACCGAAGACCCATGGGTGCATTTTGAGGAAAAATACCATGTCGATGACATCGTGGAAGGCAAGGTCACCAAACTGACCGACTTCGGTGCGTTCATCGAACTGGAAGAAGGCATTGAAGGCCTTGCGCATATCTCCGAATTCAGCTGGACAAAGAAAGTCAACAAGCCCGGCGACATGGTGAAAATCGGTGAGCCGCTCAAGTGCATGATTTTGGGCTATGACATTCAGGCGGGGCGTGTCTCGCTCGGCCTCAAGCAGGTGACCGACAATCCATGGGACACCATCTCGGAGAAATATCCCGCTGGCACGAAGGTGCACGGAAAGGTCATCAAGCTCACCGGCACGGGCGCATTCGTGCAGCTTGAAGAAGGCATTGATGGCTTTATCCATGCCGAGGACATCTCGTGGACAAAGAAGGTCAAGCATCCGGGCAGCGAGCTTGCCGAGGGGCAGGAAGTGGACGTGGTGGTTCTTGAGGCAGACTCCGACAGCCGCCGCATCCGCGTGGGCATCAAGCAGGCGACGGACAACCCGTGGGAGCAGTTTGCCAAGAATTACAAAGCAGGCTCTACGCTTGAGGGCGAGATTACCTCAATCACCGACTTCGGCGTGTTCGTAAAAGCCCCCGACGGCATCGAGGGCTTGGTGAACAAGGCGAACCTGAGCGACGACAAGGACGTGCCCTACGAGGAAGCCGTCAAGAAGTACAGTGTGGGCGACAAAATCAACGTCTACGTGGTGGACGTGAACGTGCCCAAGGAAAAAGTCGCGTTCTCCGTGCGTGAGTACAAGCGGGCGCAAGACCGCAAGGAAATCTCGCAGTATATGTCGTCCTCGGCGGGCAGCGATGATGATTCCTACACGCTTGGTGATATGCTCAAAGAACAGCGGGGCAACAACTAGCGTTCGATGTTCCACACGTTCATTGCGGAAAGTCCTGCTGTGCTTGACGTGCTGCGCGTGATTGACGAAGTGGCACAGACGCAGACCCCCGTGCTGTTTACGGGGGAAAGCGGCACAGGCAAGGAACTTTTTGCCGAACAAGTCCATTTAAAAAGCACGTGCGCGGACAAACCGTTTGTGCGTGTCAATGGCATGACCGCCGCAACGGACGCAGACCTTGGTCAAGCGTTTGAGTCCGCCTGCGGCGGTACTGTTTTTGTGGACGAGGTTGCCGCGCTTTCCCTGCCATTGCAGGAGACGCTGTTCGCGTTGCTGCAAGACTCCGTTGTGCGTGTCGTGGCGGCAACGGGCCGCAACATAGAGCGCATGGCGGTAGAGGGAGCATTCAGCGAGCGGCTGTTCTACCGCTTGAACGTCCTGCCCCTTCATATCCCGCCTTTGCGCGAGCGACGGGAGGACATCGAGCCGCTTGCCCGTCATTTTTTGGCGCATTACGGCAGGGAGACAAAAAAACAGTTCGTGGGATTCACGTCCGATGCGGTGGAGGCATTGGGTGCGCAATACTGGCAGGGTAACGTGCGTGAGCTGAAGAACGCCGTGGAGCGCGCTTGCATCGTCGCAACGCCGCCGCTCGTCACCGCAGAGCAGCTGAACCTTGCGTCCGTGGGCGACACTTCGCCGGCGGTAGACGGAAACCGCACCTTGCGTGCGGCGGTCACGCGCTTTAAGACGGCATACGTCACGCGCATTTTGAACGAGACGGCATGGAATCAGACCAAGGCAGGAAAAATTCTCGGCATTCAGCGCACGTATTTATCGCGCTTGCTGCATGAGTTGCATATCCGCTGAAAAAAAGATATAATCAAACAGTAATACGAGGAGCTATGAATATGGCTGAAACACAGGTGCAGGAGACTTCTGCCCAAAAAATGAACGCATTTCTTACCAAATACCGCACGGTGATTCTCGCTGTCTGCGCGCTCGTCGTGACGGTAGCCGTGGTTGTGGCAGTTGTCGTCGCTGTCTGCGCAAAACGGACGGAAAAAGGGCTTGCGCGGCTCGACGCGATTACCTACACGCTCATGCAGGGTGCTTCGGAACTTGCTGGCGACGATTTGGTCGCACGGCGGGAAGCCGCGCTTTCCGCGCTCACGGAACTGACGGGGCGGGGCGGCATCGTGGGAACGCGCGCCAATATGCTCGCCGCAGACCTGTACTTTCAGAAAGCGGACTATGCCGCCGCGCGCGCGGCATGGATACAAGCCGCCGAGACGCAGAAGAATGCCTATACCGCGCCCCTCGCGTACTACAACGCCGCCGCCGCCGCCGAGAACGCGGGCGACCTTGATGCCGCGCTCTCCTATTATCAGCTGGCAGCCGACGCGGAGGACTTTCCGCTCGCCGACCATGCGCGGTTCAGCACGGGGCGCGTGTACGAGGCAAAGCAGGACTATGCCGCCGCCGCCGCCGCTTACACCAAACTGAACGACGAACGTCCCGACGGCGACTGGGCATCGCTTGCAAAGACGCGCCTCATCGCGCTCAAGGCAAGCGGCAGCATCGACTAGCCGGATTGCATCAAGGAGAGGTCGCGGCGTATGCGGAAATTGCCTTTGCGCTTATGTGCGGTGGCATTCGGCGCATGGTCGTGCCTTTTTTTTGCCGCCTGCGGACT
>JAFLSP010000120.1 GCA_022510885.1 Treponema sp.
TCTGCCCGTGCCGATGAGGGCTGCCGTGTACTGCTGCATGTTCTGATTATCGGAAGAAAGGCGGGAAACTTGCTGCTACAGCCCTGCGTAATCCGCCGCGCTGTCCGCCGCAATCTTGCCGAAGATGCACACGTCGGCGACGGCGTTCCCGCCGAGGCGTTCCGCGCCGTGGATGCCGCCGGTCACTTCGCCCGCCGCGAACAGGGCGGGAATCGGCTCGCCCTTGGTGTTCAGCACGCGCGCCTTGGTGTCGATTTTGAGTCCGCCCATCGTGTGGTGGATTGCCGGCTCGCATTCCACGGCGTAGAACGGGGCGGTCTTGAGCTGTCGTTCGAGGCTTTCGGGGGTGCGGTGGAAGTCGAGGTCGTTTTTGGCGCGCACAAAGCCGTTGTAGCGGACAAGCGTTTCCGCGAGCGCGTAGGCGTTGATGCCGGTCTTTTCGGCAAGTTCGGCGGGGGTCGCCCCCTCCACGAGCAGTCCCTGCTGCACGTAGGTCTCTATTGCCTGGAGCGAGTTGCGCACGCCATGGTCAAAGACGAGGAAGGCGGTGCCGCCCGGCTCGGCGAGGATGGCGGCGGAGACGGTCTCGCGCGTGTCAAGCTCGTCCACAAAGCGTTTTCCCGCGCGGTTCACGAGAATCGCGCCGTTTCCGCGCACGGCTTCGGTAATCATGAGGCCCGTTCGGCACACGACGGTGGGGTGGGTCTGAATCAGCTCCATCTGCGTGAGCGCCGCGTCGAATTTGCTGACCAGGGCAAAGGCATCGCCGGTCGCGCCCGGGTGGTTGGTCGTGGCAAAGCCTTCGAGCGCGGCATTGTAGCGGGCAACCATCGCCGGGTTCGCGCCGAAGCCGCCGGTCGCAATGATGACCGCCTTGGCGTGTATGAGGTAGTCGCCGCTCTCTGTCGTGACGAGTACGCCGCTCGCCCTGCCGTCGTCGGAAAGGATGTCTATCACTTTGTTGTTGAGCCGGATGTCCGCGCCCTGCATGACGGCGGCTTTGTGCAGGAGCGGCACCAGGTGCCTGCCGATTGCGCCGCCGCCGAGCGGACGGTGAATGCGCTTGTTGGTCGCGCCGCCGAAAATGCCCACGTCGCTCAAGTCCGCGCCCACTATGTTCGATTGCAGCCATTCGACGATGGCGGCGGAGTTGTCCACGAGCGTGCGCACGAGCGCGGGGTCGTTCTGGTACATGCCGCCGCGCATCGTGTCTTCGTAGAATACGTCGGTGGAATCTTTGATGCCGAGCCGCTTCTGCTCGGCGGTGTAGGCGGCGTTGATGCCGCCCGTGGAGGAATTCGTGTTGCCGCCTACGATGCCCGTCTTCTCAAGGACGATGACATCCGCGCCCCTGCTCGCGGCTTCCGTCGCCGCCACCAGTCCTGCGCCGCCCGCGCCGATTATCACGATGTCGCATTCGGCGTCCTCGTATACTTCTGCTATCGACTCTTCGCCGTGTGCGGTGGCGAGCGCCTCGTCCAGCGCGTCAAGCAGTCCCTCGGAGGTGAGCGTCGCGCCCGATACCACGTCAATGCCCTGGGTCGAGCCGTTCTGTAAAAATTGTGCGAAGATTTCTTCCTCTGCGCGCTGTCCGAATTCGGGGGTCTCTGCCTGGGTCACGATTCCTGCGTCGGAAACCACCCCGTTTTTTACGGTAATCCGCACGGTGATGTCGCCGTTGCGTCCCGTGCCCGTTCCCGTGAATGTGCCGTCACGCAGCGCGCTTTCGTTGCCGCAGCCGGTCAGTAAACATGTCAACGTGAGTGCGCCAAGCAGCCCCGCAACCTTCATCACAATCCTCTCTTGTGCAATTTTCTTCGCGTATACTATGAAACTATAATATACCGTATCGGGGGGCATTGCGTAAAGAGGTCGCCCGTCCGCTGTTCCGCTTGCTTTTTGCGCAAAGCGTATTATAATGGAAATAACTGCATACGAACAGGAGTGTGTATGAGACTGATGAGAATGATTGCGCCCGCGCTGCTTGCGGCGTGCGTGCTGTCGTGCACGGGCGGGCCGCGGTCGCGCACGATGAAGGCGCCGAAGAGCGCGTGGAATCTGTACCTGCCGGGCAAGGGCAGCAAGAATGATGCCGCCACGGACTTGTGGAAGCAGGGCTGGCTCACCGGCGACAACGCGGCAAAGCATTTTTCGCTCGTGGAGAGCGACGTGAACGGCAAGCGGCTGCTCAAGTTCGACACGAGCGACAGCTTGCAGGACGCGATGGTGTTCCCGCTTGCGGGCGACGAGAAGAAGGTCACGCTGATTTTCAAGGCGCGCGGCGCGGTTGACCCCGACAACACGGCGACCCCGCTCGGCATTTTCTATGCGTTTTTGGAGAAGGGCAACGACCAGTCCGTCCTGCGCCACAATTCGTCCAACCAGATTAAGGGCTCCAAGGATATGTCGCGCCTGCGCGAGGGCGGCACGTCATCGGGCAAGCCCTATGACATCGTGAGCGACTGGCACGACTTCCGCCTGGTGTTCGACGCTCCCGACGGCACGGGCGGCAGCATGACGGCGCGGGCCTACATTGACGGCGTGCTGTGGCACGAGGACACGAACGCGCCGCGCCCCGAATACAAGGAAGATTTGAATTTTGACCCGACGAACCTGGCGGCGGGCTACATGACGGGCAAGGGCAATTACCTTGAGTTCGGCGACAACGACGGCAGCACGAACGCCTACGGCCTGTACGCCTATTTCCTTTTGGTGATTGACGAGGACGTGAGCGGCATGACGCTTGAGGAGCTGGGAGCGCGCGTCAAGGCGGACTTGGTGACGAACCCGCAGACGGACGACAAAGGGCCGGCGAGCCGCCGCCCGGCAAAGAAGCCCGCGGGCATCAATATGCAGGGGGCGGAGGTCAACTCAAGGGACCCCACGTACTACGACCCGGCGACGATAAAAGACGGAAAGCTGCGGCTGGACAAGCTGCCCTACAGCCGCGCCGACAGCGAGGTGGTCAGCGCGAATCCCGAAGTCCCCGACCTGCCATTCGCGGCGACGGTGGACGCGACGGGCGCGGGCGGGGCGTACCGGACGATTGCGGAGGCGATTGCCGCCGTTCCCGAAGGCTCGGCAATCAAAATCATGCCGGGGCTGTACTATGAGAAACTCGTCATCACCAAGAACGGCATCTCGCTCATCGGCACGGACCCCGCGAGCACGATTATCTACGGCTACGAGGCGGACACGGGCGGCATTGACGGCAACCTGCTGGTGGAGGTGAACCTGCTTCCCGCCGGAACCAAGACCGAGCCGGGCGAGGTCGCGCCGATTCCCGCTGCTCCCGCCGCGAACGCCTCCTTCAACGCGGCGAACCTCACGTTCTACAACAAGGGCGCGGAGTGGAATCAGGCGTGGGGCGGGGCGGAACGCCGCTCAATCGCGCTCGCGCTCAAGGGCGTGGACAGGTCCTACCTGAAGAACTGCGTCTTCTTGGGGCAGCAGGACACGCTGTATTTCCGCAGCGGGCGCGTGTACGCGCAGAACTGCTACGTTGAGGGCGACGTGGACTATATCTGCGGCGGCGCGACCGTGCTGTTTGACGGCTGCAAAATCAACACGATTCAGTACCCGAACGGCGGCATTATCGTGGCGGCGGCGGGCGCGGACACGGGCTATGCTTCCACGGCGGCGTTCGCCAACGGCTATGTGTTCAGGGACTGCAAGATTACGGGACACAAGAGCTTTGAGGCGGCGGACAAGAAAGTGACGCTCGCTCGCGGCACCTGGGTGGGCGGCTCGGCAACGGGAAGCACGGCAACGGGCATGACGACGTTTATCCGCTGTGATATACAGAATATCGTGAACAAGAATGCCTGGGCGGACTGGGACAGCACCAACACTGCCGCAAAGTGTTTCTTCCGCGAGTACCAGTGCACGGGCGCGGGTGCGTCTTCCGCACGGCCGCAGATGACCGATGCCGAATACAACGCCACCTACGCGACGACCGAACACATCCTTGGTTTTACGCCGGTGATGAAATAAGGGCCTGAGGCGACAAAAAAATCCCGCACAATGCGGGATTTTTTTGTCATGCAAGCGCATTAGCTCTGTACGCTCGTGTTCCGCACGATGACATCGTGCGCGCCGCCTTCCGTAATGGAGACCGAGGAGACGAGCGTTATCTTCGCCTTTTCCTGCAGCTCGGGGATAGTGAGCGCGCCGCAGTTGCACATGGTGTGCGTCACCTTGCTCATCGTTACGGTCACGCCGTCGTGGAGATGCCCCGCATAGGGCACGTAACTGTCCACGCCTTCCTCAAACGTCATGCCTTTCTTGCCGCCCAGGTCGTAGCGCTGCCAGTTGCGCGCGCGGTTCGAGCCTTCGCCCCAGTATTCCTTCACGTACTGGCCGTTCACCACGAGTTTGTTTGACGGGCTTTCGTCAAAGCGCGCGAAGTAGCGGCCGAGCATGACGAAATCCGCGCCCATGGCGAGTGCGAGCGTCACGTGGTAGTCGTGCACGATGCCGCCGTCCGAGCAAATCGGCACGTAGATGCCCGTGCGCGCGTAGTATTCGTCGCGCGCCTTTGCCACCTCAATCGTCGCCGTCGCCTGCCCGCGCCCGATGCCTTTCTGCTCGCGCGTGATGCAGATTGACCCGCCGCCGATGCCGATTTTCACGAAGTCCGCGCCCGCGTCCGCAAGGAAGTTGAAGCCCTCCGCGTCCACCACGTTCCCCGCGCCCACTTTCGCGTCCGGCCAGTTCTCGTGGATGTAGGTGAGCGCGCGCCGCTGCCATTCGGAGTAGCCTTCCGAGCTGTCCAGCACGAACACGTCCGCGCCCGCCGCGAGCAGCGCGGGAACGCGCTCGGCATAGTCGCGCGTGTTGATGCCCGCGCCCACGATGTAGCGGTGGTTCGCGTCAAGCAGCTCGTTCGGATGCTCCTCGTGCATGGCGTAGTCCTTGCGGAACACGATGGACACGAGGTTTCCGTCTTTGTCGATAATCGGCAGCTGGTTTATCTTCTTCTCCCAGATGATGTCGTTCGCCTCGGAGAGCGAGATGCCGTCGTGACCCGTCACCATGTCCGAGCGCTTGGTCATGTACTGGCTCACCTTTGCCTTGGGGTCAACGTGCGTGATGCGGAAGTCGCGGCTCGTGATGATGCCCGCGAGCTTGCCGTGCGCCGTGCCGTCCTCCGTCACCGCCACCGTGGAATGCCCCGTGCGCTCCGCGAGCGCGACCGCCTCCTCAAGCGTGGCGTCCGGGCGGATGTTCGAGTCGGACGTGACGAAGCCCGCCTTGTACGACTTGACGCGCGCCACCATCGCCGCCTGGCTCTCGATTGACTGGCTTCCGTAGATAAAACTGATGCCGCCCTCCTTTGCGAGCGCGATGGCGAGCCGGTCGTCCGAGACCGCCTGCATGACAGCCGAGACGAGCGGAATGTTCATGGAGAGCGGGCTTTCCTCGCCCGCCTTCTTGTTGAAACGCACGAGCGGCGTGCGCAGCGAAACCCTGTCCGGCGTGCAGTCCGCCGCCGTGTACCCCGGAACGAGCAGGTACTCCCCGAACGTGTGCGACGGCTCCGAAAAATAAAATGCCATAGTTCTTTTCCTCTTTCTATTATATCCCTGTTGCGTTGCGCTAGTATAATACGATTGCGGGGCGGTGGTCAATTGGCGGGACGGGTGGCGTGCGCCGCCAATGCAAGCGCCGTATTCCCTCCGCATTGTAAAAACTTCCCCCGTTCGCTATTATAAAAGCATACATCTGATTT
>JAFLSP010000121.1:0-2061 GCA_022510885.1 Treponema sp.
CACATCAGTTAATGTGCTGGAATACACTAACGAGAGCATCGCGGTACGCCGCCTGAGTTTGCAGTACGAAACACCGGCTGTTTCCCGTTGCCGCAGGCGCGTTTTCGTTGTATAGTAATGCCGTCATCACGGGAAACAAGGACGAACCATGAAACCATACACAAAAGACGAACTGGCGGCCGTGCACGCCGCGCGCAAGGAAAAACTGCTCGCGTATATGCGCGGGCACGGCATCAGCGCGGCGGTCTTTGAGGACACGGAGGGGCGGCGCAGCCCGGCGGTGCGCTACTATTCGGGGCATCCGAGCGACGCGCTGCTCATCGTGAGCGCGGACGGCAGGACGACGCTCGTGCCGTGGGACGAGCATCTCGCGCGCAGGCGGGCGACGGGCTGCGACATCATCCCCTCATCCGCCTTCGGGCGCAACAGCGTCACGGCGGTCAGCGCGGTGCTGGGCAGCTTCGGCATTTCCGGCCGGAAGACCGTGGACATCCCGCCCGAAACGCCCTACCCGCGCTTCCTCGCCTACGTGGACGAGCTGGGCGGCTGGGACGTGCGCTGCCGCGAGAACAGCGTGCATGACTTCGTGACGGAGCAGCGCGCCTGCAAGGACGACTATGAAATCGCCTGCACCAAAGAGGCGGCCCGCGTCGGCGACATGATTATAGATGAGATTGAAGAAGGGCTGCGCAACGGCTCGCTCAAAACGGAATGCGACGTCGCGCTGCTGATTGAGCGGGAATGCCGCAGGCACGGGTGCGAGCGCACGGGATTCGACACGCTGGCGGCGGGGCCGGAACGCAGCTGGGCAATCCACGCCTTTCCCGGCTACACGGACGCGCCCTGGGGAACGGGCGGGCTTTCTATCCTTGACTTCGGCGTGGTATACGAGGGCTACACGAGCGACACGACGGTGACGGTGGCAAAATCCCCGCTCTCAGCCGAGCAGGAGACGCTGGTCGCGCTCGTGGAGCAGGCCGCGCGCGAGGCGCTGCCCTTGTACCGGGCAGGGCTGCCCGTCAGCGGGGCGGCAAAAGCGGCGGAAGGCGTGTTCGCGGCGGCACGGCGGCGGATGCCGCACACGCTCGGCCACGGCATCGGGCTTGAAATCCACGAATATCCGCGCGTCTCGGGAAACGGCGAAAAGACGCTGTTCAAGGCGGGCATGATTGTCACGCTGGAGCCGGGACTGTACGACCCCGCGCTCGGCGGCGTGCGCCTTGAGAACGACGTGCTCATCACGGAGACGGGCAACGAGGTGCTCACGCACGCACGGATTATCCGCTGCTGACTAGACCTCAAAGTCCGCGATAATCTCGTCCAGCGTCGCGCTCATCCGGCTTGCCTTGAACGCGGTGTACACGTTGTGCGGCAGCTCTTCCGCCAAGTCGCGCAGCTTCTTGAACAAGGCGAGCGGGTCGGTCTCTTTTGGCGCGGTCAGGTCGCCCAGCGATTCGACCGCCTCCCGCTCCTGCATGAGTTTCACGATGGACGGCGACGAATGCTCCGCCAGTGGCGCGCTGAAATCCGCCTGCACCGCAAGGTTCGGGATGCTCACGGGGTCGCCCGGCGACAGAATGGGCGCGCGGATAAATGCCAAATCGTCGTCCGTTATCTCCGTCGATTCGACGGGCAGCGGAAGAATCGGCACGTCAATCAAATCGTCCAAGTCGTCGTCGGTAACCTCGGTGGACTCGGGCGCGGCATCAAGCGCGGGCGCGGCGGCATCGCCCGGCTCATCGACGGCACCAGGCTCTTCGAATCCCCCTTCGGGAATCGACTGAAGCTCCTCCAGCACGGCAATGTCGGCACGTGCGGTTTCATCGAGCGCATAGGCGGCGTACTCGGTGTCGGCGGACGCTGCCGTTTCCTCGGCCCTTTCTGTTTCAGGGCCGGTGCTTTCAGGCGCACTGACCGTATCGTCTGACTCATCGGCGATGTCCGCCTCACTATTCACCGCATCCGCGACTTCCGCGCCGACATCGTGAGCGGTATCGTCGGAAACGGCTGCATGGTCAATAAGCGTCCCATCGACAACGGGTTCTTCAAACTCCGGCTCGG
>JAFLSP010000121.1:2161-5713 GCA_022510885.1 Treponema sp.
TCTTCCGCAATGCCCGTCTCCTCCCACATGCTGAACAAATCGACGGGAACCTCGGGGTCTTCTTCGTCATACTGTGTTTTTTCGTCTTCTGCCATGTGAACTCCTATTTTCTGGCGCTGGGGCGGGCGTAGACTTCCTGCGAGAGCTGACCAATCACGCGGTCATCGGAACGCGAGTAGGACGACACCGCAAAATAGTACATCGTGCCGTTCTGCAAGCCGGTAAGCGTGAGCGAGGTCACGTTGCCGGCGCGCACGGGCGATGCGCCTTCCGCCGCCACACGACCAAGGTATTCACCGCTGCGGTTGCCGTAGTAGACGTAATAGCCGCCCGCCGTGTCGTCTACGCTGTAGTTCCAGCTGAGCGTCACACAGCCGTCGCCCGGCTCCGCGCGCACGGAGAACGGCGCGGCGGGCAGGGGGACTTCCGTATAGCGCAGCTCAATCTGGGTGATGCTCGGCGCGACCGTGCCGCCGCCGTCGGGAAGCAGTTCTGCGGCAACCTGAAAATACTGCCCGGTTACGCCGCTCAGCCGCTCGCCTACGGAGACTTCCCGCCATGCGGGGTACGAATCCGTCCAGTCCCAGCAGTTGTCGCCGGCGCGCACGTAGAGACGCACGTCGGTCTGCGCGGGAACGGACAGCAGCGCGTCCACGGCATCGAGCGTCGCGGGGCGGGAGACGAGGATAGGGTGCGTCGTGAACCGACCGCCGTTGACGCGGTAGGTTTCGTTCCCGGTCGCGTAGAGCGCGAGTCCTTCCGACAGGGATGCGCGCCGCTCAATCGTCACGTCGTCAATCTTTCCTGTGTAATCGGAGCACAGTTCCAGGTCGGCGACCGCGCCGAACACCGGCTCGCACACCGTGTCGTTCTCGTGCCCGCTCACCGTCATAAACCGCACCGCCTCCGTCCGTCCGTCCATGCGGTATTCAAGCAGCCCGGTTTCCTGGTCGAACGAGACCGTATGACGCGCCCAGCGGTGCGGGATGACGTTCGTAATGCCCGCGAGCGTCACGTCGCGCCCGGGATAGCCCGCAAAGACGTTGGAGAAATTCCATTCCAGATGATTGTGCGAGAACGTTGCCGTGATGAGCTGGTACTGCGGATACCGCTCCGTGTTGCGCGACGAGCGCCAGGACAGCACGGTCTCGCCGTTTTCCGCAACCGCAGGGGCAAGCCAGAATTCAATGGTAAACGACCCTGCCATGCCCTTGCTCCCGAACAGCGCACTCGTGTTGCCGCGCAAAGAGATGCCCGTCTGCTCGCCGCGGCTCTGCGCCGCCCCGTGACCGCGCACGGCATCTTCGATGCGCGTGAGCGCGTTGGAGACCACGGTATAATGCCCCGCCTCATCGTGGATGTCGTTGTCGTCAAAGGTGAGGTGCAGGTCGGTCGATGCGGAGACCGAATGCGCGTTCGTCTCCAGCGTGATGCACTCGTAGCCGAAGCGGCCGACTCCCGTGGTCACGCCCTCCGCGCGCGCCACGTCGTTCCAGCCCTGCTCGCCGCCGATAATGCGCGACTTCTGCACGGCAAAGGCGGAGGAAATCACTAGACAAAGAGCAAAGAAAATCGGTATTTTTTTAGTAGAAGCATTCATCATGGTTACAGAACACACGGCTTACGAAACATTGCACGAAACCGCGCTCAAAGCCCCCTCTTCAAGCGGTGTTTACTTATGGCGCGATGCCAAAGGCACCGTCATCTATGTGGGCAAGGCGAAACACCTGAAAAACCGGCTTTCGTCTTACTTTTCGGGCGACAAGGGCATCAAGACGAGGATGCTCATCTCCCGCGCCCGCTCGATTGAATACATCACCACGGCGAATGAGTACGAGGCCTTCCTGCTGGAGAACAACCTCATCAAAAAATACACGCCGCGCTACAACATCGCCCTCAAGGACGGAAAGTCCTATCCCGTGCTCCGCATCACGAAGGAGGACTTCCCGCGCTTCTTCAAGACGCGGCGCGTCGTGCAGGACGGCTCGCTGTATTTCGGTCCCTTCCCCGACGCGGGCGCGCTCGACACTTTCATCGAGACGCTCTACCGCCTCTATCCCGTCCGCCACTGCCGCACGCTCCGCAAGCGCGACGCGCCCTGCATGTACTATCACATCGGACGGTGCAAGGCTCCGTGCTGCGGCAAAATCACGAGCGAAACCTACAATGCTTATATCGGAGAAATCGCGCAGCTGCTTGAGGGAAAAGGCGACGAGACGGTCGCCAAGATGACCGCGCAGATGAAGCAGGCCGCCGCCGAGCTGAACTTTGAGAAGGCGGCGCGGCTGCGCGACGGACTGCGCGCGCTCACGGTCATGCAGAACCAGAACATCGTGGAGGACTTTGACAGCGAGGACCGCGACTACATCGCGCACTTCCGCGAGGGCGAGCTGGTCAGCGTGACGGTGCTCAAAATCCGCGGGGGCAAACTGCTGGGGCGCGACAATTTCCGCGTCGTCAGCCTGAACGAGGACGACGAGCTGCTGGAGGAATTCGCGCGCGCCTACTACACCGAGCGCGAGATGATTCCGCCCACGCTCTACGTCTCCACGCAGGACGGATTCGCGCTGCTCTCGCGCTGGATTCACGAGACCTTCCACACGCAGACGCAGATTGTCCTGGTGACGGACGGCATCGAAAACGCGCGCCGCCACCAGGCGGCCATGGCGATGGCGACCGAGAACGCCCGCGAGGACATCATCCGCCGCCTGCGCGAGCGCGGAGACACGCCCGCCCTGGAGGAACTGCAACGCCTCCTTGCCCTGCCGACGCTGCCCGTCAGGATAGAAGGCTTCGACATCGCGCACATCGGCGGCAAATTCCCCGTCGCCTCGCTCATCAGTTTTTACAACGGCAACCCGGACAAGAAAAACTACCGCACCTTCCGCCTCAAGACCACCAACGGCATCATCGACGACTTTGCGTCCATGCGCGAGGCGGCGACGCGCCGCTACAGCCGCCTGCTCAACGAGGGCAAGCCGCTGCCCGACCTCATCTTGATTGACGGCGGCATCGGGCAGGTGAACGCGGTGGACGGCATCCTCAGGACGCTCGGGCTCGACATTCCGATTGCGGGACTTGCCAAGCGCGACGAGGAAATCTGGCGGCCGCACACGAGCAAGCCGCTGTGCCTGCCCAAGCGCAGCGACGGACTGCGCCTGCTCCAGCGCGTCCGCGACGAGACGCACCGCTTCGCCACGAGCCGCAACCAGAACCTGCGCACCAAGGAGAACACCGTCTCCGCGTTCAGCCAGCTGCCGCACGTGGGCGAAAAGCGCGAGCGCATTCTTGTAAAAACGTTCATCACGCTGGAAAACCTTGCCGCCGCGGAAGAGGCGAAAATCGCGCAGACGCTCCACGTGCGCGCCGCCGAGGCGGGCGAAATCCTGCTTGCCGCACGGGCCATGCTCGCCGCCCGCAAGGAGCGCACCGAGCCGAAGCAGACGCTGTTCGCCGCGCAAGTTGCCGACGGCGCAACACCCGAACGCTCCCTCTACGCCGAGACCCTGGCAGCCGCCGCGCTCGACGACCTGCTCGTGGCAGAACCGTAAG
>JAFLSP010000122.1 GCA_022510885.1 Treponema sp.
GTGAGAGACGGCGTTTTTTGTTCGGCACGACACGGGGGAGCATGGTGAACGGCGCGCAGAAAAAAGACCTTTTTATGATGCAGGTACGGCTGTTCCGGCTCGCCCAAATGCGATGGTGTCTGTCGGCAAAGGAGTGCAGCAGGCTGTTCCGCTCCTATCGGCTCTACGCCTATATCGAAAACTGCTATGATTTCTTCCACGTTCAGGGCGACGAGGCAAACCTTTTGGACATGGCCGCATTCCTTGCGACCAAGGGCGTGCGCCTATGATGCTGCGGGACGGAACGCTGCTTTACCACGGAAGCTACACGGCCGTAGAAAGGATTGACCTGTCATGTTGCATGGCAGGAAAGGATTTTGGAAGAGGCTTTTATCTTACCGATGACTATGCCCAAGCCGAGCGTTTTGTGCGCGCGTCAATGCGGAAAGCGGCAAAAAACGGAATAGCACTTCCATCTGCCGGAACTGGGTTCGTGTCCGTATTTCGCTATGAACAAAGAAACGGCATTGCCCTGTTTGAATTCGGCACGGCAGACAGGGACTGGCTTCACTGTGTCGCTGCACACCGAAGGGAAAGCGGAGCATTGCGCAACGAACTGACGAAATGGCAACGCTACGACATACTTGCCGGAAAGATAGCGAACGACACAACGAACCAAGTGCTTACGGCATACATAAACGGGCTGTACGGAATGCCGGGTTCGGAGCGTGCCGACGAGATAGCCATCAGCTTGCTGCTTCCCAACCGGCTTTCGGGGCAAGTCTGTTTCAAAACGGAAACGTCGCTTGCCTGCCTTTCATTCCGTGAGGCGCGGCTGACGAGCCGGCAAGGAGCCGCGCGGTGAGACAAAGCGAGTACGAATTCACGATGGAACTGCTTTCCGCAATGGCAGCCGAGACCATCGCACGAAACCAGAAAATAGCAAAAATCAAGGCGTTCGACCGTTTTATGCGGTCAGAGACCGCCGCACTGCTCTTTGACGAAGAATCGGGACTGTGGCAAAACGGCCCCGACTACATTGCCGACGAGTACCAGGCAGAGCAACGTGCAAAAGCAACTTCCCGCAGACACCTGAAATGACCGCAAGGCCACACGCCGTTCGCGGTGGTTTCGAGAGCCG
Organism: Treponema sp.; assembly: GCA_022510885.1. Lineage (GTDB taxonomy): Bacteria > Spirochaetota > Spirochaetia > Treponematales > Treponemataceae > Treponema_D. The sequence continues at coordinate 1,121 of JAFLSP010000122.1, forward strand.
CCATCCCCCTCGCCCTTTTCACGCCCCCGCACTTGCACTATAATAGAAGCACGTCCGCCGCGCGGCGGGCGAACATGACACGAGGGTTCTATGATTGAAGTTGCGCATTTGTCCAAGCAGTTTGGGACGTTTCGCGCGGTGGACGACATCAGTTTTTCGATTCCGACGGGGCAGATTGTGGGTCTGCTCGGGCCGAACGGGGCGGGGAAGACGACCACCATGCGCATGATTACCGGCTTCCTGTCGCCCACGGCGGGGAGCGTTTCGGTTGACGGGACGGACATTTCCGCAAATCCCGTGGAGGCAAAGCGGAAAATCGGCTACATGCCCGAAAGCGCGCCGCTCTACAGCGACATGATGGTGGACGACTACCTGCGCTACGTGGCGGGGGTGCAGGGCGTTGACGCGGACGAGAAGGTGCCCGCGCTGTGCGAGACCTGCGGGCTGCGCGAGGTGATGCACAAGAACATCGCCGACCTGTCGCGCGGCTACCGGCAGCGCGTGGGGCTGGCGCACGCGCTCATGAACGACCCGGAAATCCTCATCCTTGACGAGCCGACGAGCGGGCTTGACCCCAACCAGATTCAGGACGTGCGCGACGTCATCAAGGAAATCGGCAGGACGCGCACGGTCATCATCTCCACGCACATTCTGGGCGAGGTGGAGATGCTCTGCGCGCGGGTCATCATCATCGCGCAGGGGAAAATCGTGGCGGACAGCCCGACGGGCGAGCTGCGCGAAAAATACGGCCACGCGGCGAGCGTCCTGGTGCAGGCGGCGGGCTGCTCGTATGAGGAGCTTGCGGCGGCGGTCGGCTCGCTGGCGGGCGTGGCGGGCTGCGCGCACGATGACGGCGACGCGCCCGCAGGCGCGGTCTCGCTGCTCGCCCACGCGGACGGCGGCGCGGAAATCCGCCCCGCAATCTTCAGGGCGGTCGCCGAAAAAGGCTGGACGCTGTACGAGCTGAGCCTGCGGCGCAACAGCCTTGAGGACGTGTTCCATACGCTCACGCAGGGCGACGCGCAAGGAGGTGCGCAATGAACGCAAAGAAACCGAATCCCGCGCTCGTCATCATGCGGCGCGAGCTTGCCGCCTACTTCGCAAGCCCGGTGGCATACATCGTGACGGGGCTGTTCTTGGTCGTGTCGGGCGTGTTCTTCTTCATGACCTTTTTCATGGCGAACCGCGCGGAGCTGCGCGACTTCTTCTCGCTGCTGCCCATCACGCTGTCCTTCTTCATTCCCGCGCTGACCATGCGGACGGTCGCGGAGGAGAAGCGCAGCGGGTCGATTGAGACGCTGCTCACGCTGCCGGTCACGGCCTTTGACGTCGCGCTGGGCAAATTCCTTGCGGCCTGCGCGTGCGGGGCGGCGATGCTCGTTCCCACGCTCGCCTACGTGGCGACCTGCGCGCTGTTCGGCTCGCCCGACCCGGGGCCGATTGTGGGCGGCTATTTCGGCGCGCTCTTCCTCGTCGCGGCGTTCAGCGCAATCGGCCTGTTCGCCACGAGCCTGACGAAGAACCAGATTGTCGCGTTCTTCATCGCCTGCCCGGTCTGCCTCGCGTTCTCGCTGCTCGGCGGCTTCCTGGTCTTCCTGCCGGCGCGACTGGTCAGCGTCTGCTCGTATTTCTCCGCGTACAGCCATTTCGTTTCCATCTCGCGGGGCGTCATCGACACGCGCGACCTGCTGTACTTCGTGTCGCTCACGGCGCTCTTCTTCGCGCTGACCGTGGAAACCCTCAAAGGAGACAGCCGAAAATGAGAAAACTGCTCGATTACCTCAAGTCATCACGCGGCGACGTGGTGCTGCTCGCGGTGTTCCTGCTGCTGCTCAACATGGTGGCGTACCGCGCCTTCGTGCGCCTCGACCTGACCGCGCCGCGCTCGTACTCGCTTTCCAAGGCGAGCGTGCAGACGGTGCGCACGCTGGAGGAGCCGCTGAGCGTGAAGGTCTTTTTTTCCGCGAACCTGCCCGCGCCCTACAACAGCGTGGAGCAGTACGTGCGCGACCTGCTCACCGAATACAAGGGCAAGGCGAACCGCAACTTCTCCTATGAGTTCTACGATATGTCCAAGCCGGACAACGAGCGGATTGCGCGCAACTACCGGCTGAACCAGATGCAAATCCGCGAGGTGAAGAACAACGAGGTCGGCTTCAAGCAGGTGTGGATGGGCATGGCCTTCACCTACGCGGACGCGGTTGAGGTGCTTGACGGCATCTCGTCGGTGGAGGGGCTGGAGTACAAAATCACCACGACCATCGGCACGATGATTGCCACGACGAACACGCTCGCCGGGCTGCGCGGCACGGTCTCGCTCACGCTCTACAAGACCGACGCGATGCGCGACCTGGGGATTATGGGATTCGACGAGGCGGAGACGGAAATCCGCCGCGCCTACACGCTGGTGAACGCGAAAAACCAGGATAAAATCACCTTTGCCGTGGAGGAGCCGCCCGCCGACGAGAACGTGCCGCTCGCGCAGCAGTACGGCATTCAGGCAATCAACTGGGACGGCGGCGCACGGCACGGCATATTCGGCCTGGTGCTTTCCTACGGCGGCTCCTTCCGCACGCTGCCCGTGCGCCTGTCGCGCGACATTTTCGGGCGCAACTTCATCGCGGGGCTGGACACGCTGGAGGACGACCTTGCCGACAGCCTCAAGAGCCTCGTCGCAAAGTCCGTGGAAATCGGCTACGTGCGCGGGCACGGCGAGTGGGACGCAAACGACGACGAGAACGGCGCGGGCGCGCTCACCGACCTGGTGAAGGACCGCTATTCGTTCAAGCTGCTCGACCTGCGCACCGACGACATCACGCCGAACCTGGCGAGCATCATCATCAACGGCCCCAAGCGCGCCTTCACCGAGGAGGAGCTGTACAAAATCGACCAGTACCTGCTGCGCGGCGGGAACGTCATGCTGTTCATCGACCCGGTGGACGAGGTGCTTCCGGCGGGCGAGAATGCGTACTACCAGCAGCCGAGCTACCACCCGCTTGACATAGGGCTGGAGCGGATTCTGGACAAGTACGGCATCTCGTTCGGCAAAAACTACGTGCTTGACGAGCGTTGCTATCAGGAGCAGAACCAAATGTTCGGCGCGATGCCGGTGTACTTCATCCCCGAACTGCAACGGCAGAACATGAGCCAGAAGAGCGTCATCAGCCGGAACCTGGGCTACGTCTACTTCATGCAGAACAGCTCGATTGACGTGAGCGGCGCGGAGGCGGCGGACGGCGAGCGCGTGACCGTGCTTGCCAAATCCTCCCCGCGCAGCTGGCTGATGAGCGGCGCCTTCCACACGAACCCCTCGTTCCTGCGCGTGCCGGCGGACAAAAGCCAGCTCAAGAGCGAAAACCTCGCCGTCCTGGTGGAAGGCCGGTTCAAGAGCGCGTTCGACGCGAAGCCCGCGGACGGCAGGCAGGACGACGGCACGATTTCGGTCAGCGACCACCTGAGCGAGAGCATTCAGAGCGGCAAGATTTTTGCGGTCGGCTCGTCAAAACTGACGCGGCCGCAGCTGCTCGTGGACGACGGGCAGCCCGTGGCGATATTCGTGCGCAACGCGGTGGACTACCTGAACGGCGAGGCGGATTTGTGCGCGATGCGCACCAAGGGGCTTTCGCTCAACACGCTCAGGGCGCGGACGGGCAAGGCGGTCAGCGCGGCGAAATTCATCAACACCTATGGACTGGTGCTGCTCGTGGCAATCGTCGGGCTGCTCGCCTGGCACCGCCGCAACGCGCGCCGCAAGGCCGTGCGGATGCGCTACAATCCCCACGACAGCCGCGAGGTCGGCGCAGACGCAAAGGAGGCGAAGGAATGACAAGACGGAAGATGCTGCTGCTTGCGGGCATCGGCGTGCTGCTGTGCGTGTACGTCGCGCAGACGATTGGCGCGCACCGCTCGCCCGTCAGGACGCTCACGCTCGCGGACGAGCCGGACACGATTACGATTTCGTCCGCCGCGAACGGCACGGTCACGCTCACCAAGGACGGCGAGGCATGGCTGGTTGACGGGCTGCCCGCGGAGGAAAATCAGACGTATTTCATAACGGACGCGCTCAAGAACGTCAGGACGCTGGGCGTGGTCTCCCGCTCCAACGCGGAGGCGGACGTGCGGCGCTACGGCTTGGACGAGCAGAGCTGCATCACGGTGCGCGCGAGCAAGGACGGAACCGTGCTGCGCACGCTCACGCTCGGCAAGACCGCCGTCAACGCCGACCAGACCTACATCCGCGTGGACGGCGGCACGGAGACGCTCATCGCAAGCGGCAACCTGCACGGAGAGTTTGACGTGACCGCCGAGGAGCTTGTTGCGGAGCCGGACGAGGACGAGGAAACCGAGATACCCGAAGAGATACAAGAAGCGGAAAGCGTATTGTAAACAAAAAATCCTGCGGCAGCACCGCAGGATTTTTTCGCCCCTACCTCATCAGCGCGGCGTACTTCTGCGCCAGCCGCTTTGACTTGACCGCCGCAAGGCCGCAGTAGTTCGCGGGGTTCTCGAAGAAGGCCGCCG
>JAFLSP010000123.1 GCA_022510885.1 Treponema sp.
GCGGCTGTCCGCGCCGAAAACGACGCGGTACACCGCGTCCATGTCGAGCGAGGCACGCACGGCGGCGGCGAGGCGGTCATAGGCGGCTTCGCGCGCGTTCTGGTACGGCTCGTGCAGCGGCACGGGGATGCCCTTACGCGCGCACAGCAGCGAGAGCGTGGCATCAAAGGCATCGTCGCTGTCAAAAAAGCCGTGGAGGTAGGTGCCGAGGACGTTGCCGCGCGCACAGACGATGCCGCAGTCGCCGCCGTCCGCAAAGGCAGTGCGCCCGTGGTGGATTTCGTAGCCGCGCACCGCCCGCCCCGACAGCGCGGCGAACGTGCCGGAAAGCGCGGGAAGCCTTGTGTCCACGCGCGCGCGCGTCTTTTCCACGCCGAACGTCGTCTCTACGGGAAGCAGGCCGAGCGCGGGAACGGAGCGCGGCGCGGAGTCGTCCTCGTTGCCGTCCGCGTCATGCAGGGCGTTCCCCAGCAGCTGGAAGCCGCCGCAGATGCCCACCACGGGAATGCCGTCCCGCGCCGCGCGGACAATCGCCCGGTCCATTCCCGTGCGGCGCAGCCATGCCAGCGCGCGCACGGCGTTCTTTGTGCCAGGAAGCACGAGCATATCGACACCCATGCAGTCCCCGGGCGCAGCAATAAAATCGACGCGCACGGACGGCAGACGACTGAACGGCAGCAGGTCGGTCGCGTTGGAAAGGTACGGCAGACGCACCACGCCAACGCGCAGCGCCACGTCCGCCTTTTTCCGATTTTCCGCCACCGCTTCGGCAAGGCTGTCCTCGCCGTCGAGCATGAGACCGTCCAGAAACGGCACGACCCCGAGCACGGGAATGCCCGTCAGCGCGGCAATCTGGTCAAGCCCGCCGCGCAACAGCGACACGTCGCCGCGGAATTTGTTGATGACCAGTCCTTTTATCCGCGCGCGCTCACGCGCCGGGAGAAGCGCGACCGTTCCGTACAGGCTCGCGAACACGCCGCCCCGGTCGATGTCGCCCGCAAGCAGCACCGGCGCGTCGGTCAGTTCGGCAAGCCCCATGTTCACGATGTCGCCGTCGCGCAGGTTGATTTCTGCGGGACTGCCCGCGCCCTCAATCACGATGATGTCATGCTCCGCCGCGAGCGAGCGGTACGCCGCCATAATCTGCGGCACGAGCGAGGCGCGGTAGGCAACATACGCGCGCGCATCCATCGTTCCGAGCGGCACGCCGTTCACCACCACCTGACTGCCCGTCTCGCCCGTCGGCTTAAGGAGGACGGGATTCATGCGCACATCGGCGGGAATGCCCGCCGCCTCCGCCTGCATGATTTGCGCGCGCCCCATCTCCATGCCGTCCGCCGTCACGCCGCTGTTGAGCGCCATGTTCTGACTCTTGAACGGCGCGACGCGGTAGCCGTCCTGCGCGAACATGCGGCACAATGCGGCGACGAGCACGGACTTCCCCGCATTGCTCATCGTTCCCTGTATCATAATGTTCGCCGTCCGCCTCCGTCCGCGCGTCACGCCGACCGGCGCGAACGGCGCGTCTTTTTTCAGGCACGCAGACAGCGCGGCGATAAGCCGCCCGTTCTCTTCCGCCGTGCGGACGGCGACGCGGTACCAGTGCGCGTCAAGACCGAAATAGTCCGCGCAGGAGCGAATGGCGATGCCGTGCGTCCGCATCCGCTCCGCAAGGCGCGTGTCGTCGCAGCGGAAGAGGACGTAATTCGCCGCCCCATCGACGACGCGGCAAGCGCAGGAACGCAAAAAGTCCGCCACCCGTGCGCGCTCAGCCGCAACGACGGCGCGCATCTGCCGTTCCCACGACGACGGCACGACCGCACCGCCCTGCCCCTGCTTTTCTGCCACTTCCGCGCGCATAACGGCTTCTCCTGCCGCGAGCGCGCCCGCACCGACCGCCCAAGGGCGCATGCCGTCCGCAAGTTGCCGCGCAACGCCATCAGAACCGCACAGCGCGTAGCCCAGCCGAATGCCCGCCATGCCGTAGCACTTGGTGAACGCCCCCACTACGACCGTGTGCGGGAACGCGCGGCGGCGCGAAAGCACCCCACGCACCGCTTCCTCTGCCGCCGCCGCAAACGGCGCGAAACAAGCGTCCAGTACGAACGCCACCGCTTTCTGCTCGCAGAGCGCGGCAAGGGCGCAGAGCGTGTCGCCGTCCGTGAGCGCGCCCGCCGGATTCGAGGGGCTTGCCACGAACAGCATAGCCGCACCGTCAAGCAGGGGGGCAAGGCGAGGCACGTCCTCCGCGGCAAGCGCGCCGTCTTCCCGCGCGGGCAGGAAGTGCGCCACGGCACAGCCATGCACCTGCGCCGCGCGCGCATACTCGCTGAACGCCGGCTCAACCACAACGATTTTTCCGCGCCCCCGACCGAACGTGCGCACGAGCGCGAACAGCACGTCAACCGCCCCCGCACCGCACACGACGGCATCCGCACCGAGCGCGGCGGGCTCTGTGCCAAGCGACCAGAACTGCGCAAGCAACGTGCGCAACGCGGCGCATGAGGAATCGGGATAGCGGGAAAGCGCGTCCGCATCAAGGGCGAGCGCGGCCAGCGCCGACTGCGCGGCGGGATGCATCCCCAAGGGCGCGATGTTCGCGGAAAAATCAAGCAAGCCGGACGGTGCGCCGCCGTGGGTCGTCATCTGCCCTCCTCTTTCCGATGACCTAGAACCAGGCGGGATTGAACCGCCGCAGGATTGCCGTCAGCTTGATGAACGTGCAGACGGCAAGCGCGATGACGGCAGCCGTATACATCAGCACAACGGCGCGGCGGATGTCGGCAATCTGCGGGTCGCGCAACGCCATACCGAGCCGAGGCCTGCGCTCAAACGTTCCGTCATAAAACGCGCCGCCGCCGAGCCGCAAGCCGAGCGCACCCGCAACGACAGATTCCGTCTGCGCGGCATTGGGGCTTTGGTGCTTGAAGCGGTCGCGCAGGAACGTGCGGGCGGCGCGGACAGGACGGTAGCGGAAGAACAGACGCGCACAGAACACCGCCGGCAGACGCAGCACAAACGCGCCCGCAATCAGGCAGAGCGCGGCAACGCGCGCGGGAATGCAATTTGCCAGGTCGTCCAGACGCGCGGCGGCCGTGCCGAAAAAGCGGTAGCGGTCATTGCGATAGCCAATCATGCTGTCCATCGTGCTGATTGCCTTGTACAAGAGCGCGAGCGGCGCGCCACCGGCGGCGTAGGCAATCATCGGGGCGACCACGCCGTCACAGGTGCTTTCGGCAACGCTCTCCACGCACGAGCGCACCACGCCCGCCGCGTCCAAACGCGCCGTATCGCGCCCCACAAGCCGGGCGACCGCCGCCTGTCCCTCCGCAAGCGAGCGTTCCGTCTGCCTGCCCACGCGCATCGCCTCGTCCCTTAGGTCGCGCGCGGCAAGACACTGGTAGCCCCAGAACACGTCCAGCGCGTAGGCAAGGGCAAGCACCGCGCCACTGTGACAGCGCAGCCCCACATAGAACAGCGCGTACAGCAGCACGAACGGCACGCCGAACGCATAGGCGCACGTCACCGCCGCGAGCGCCGCCCCCGCAAGCCGCTCCCCGCACCGCGTCTGCGGGAACACCGCGCGGAACGTCCGCTCCAGACGCGCGATGAGCCGCCCGAACCACACCACCGGATGGGGCAGCCAGCGCGGGTCGCCCAGCAGCGCGTCAAGCACGAACGCCACGGGCAAGCGGAACAGATGGTACAACAGGTAGAATTTCATGCGCTTCCATTGTAATCACGATGCCGCCGCCGCGCAAGGGGCGCGCCCGCTATGTTCCGACCGCCACGCGCCCCAAGCGGAAGCCGCCGCAGTCGGTCTGCCAGGCAAAGTACGGGTCGCCCGCCACGTGCCAGGGGCAGAACTGGCTGAACAGCGCCATCTGCGTGCCGCCGTGCGCCACCACCACCGTCACGCCCGCCGCGTCCTCTGCCGTGCGCACCATGTCCCGGAACGCCGCCGCCGTCCGCGCACGAAAGTCCGCGACGCGCTCGCCGGGGCTGGACGCAGAAGGCGGACACGCGCCGCCCGCCACAAACGCCTGGTACGCCGCGCGCGTCGCGGGGTCAGCGAGCAAGTCACCGGCGGTGCGCCCCTCGAACAAGCCGAAGTCCATCTCGCGGAAGCCTTCCACCAAACGCAACGCAGACTGCGGATACAGCAGCTCCGCCGTCTGCACCGCGCGGCGCAAGGGGGAGACGCAGACGACGCGCGGCGCGAGCAGCCGCTCACGGACGGCGGGCGCACAGCCCGCCGCAAAGACCGCAAGCCGCTCCCGCGCGCGCGCCACCTGCTCCCTGCCTTCCGCGCACAAGTCCTCGTCGCTCATGCCGCCCGCGTAGCGGCGCTCCATATTTGCGCGCGTCGCGCCATGGCGGAACACGAGCAGCTGCCCGTCCGCGCGGGCTTCCCCGCCCAAACGCCCTTTGATGACGCGCGGAATGCCCGCCGTCATCAGCACCACGCAGTCCGCAAGGGAGGCGAGCGCGATGTTCAGCCGCCCGTTCGCCTCGCGGTCAGCACGCGCCGCCGCGTCCGCCGGGATAATGCCGCCGCCGCGCTCGGTCGCAATCACCGCGCGCCAGGTCGCCATACGCGCGCACACGGCAGAGAGCGCGGGACACGCCGCCCCCTCCGCCGCAAACGCGCGCGCGTCAGCAAGCGTGACCGCGTACTGCTCCGCGTCCGCCACGCCGAGCGAACGGCAGAAGTCGCGCCGCCCGCTGTGCCCGCCGCCCAGCACCACTAGCACCGCGTCCCCCTCACGACCACACCGCCGTCACTGCCACCGCCGCAAGGGACAGCAGCTCGCTCACCTGCACGAACCACCCCGCCGTGTCGCCCGTAATGCCGCCGAACTGCCGCTTCGTCATCCCAAAATACCCCGCGAACGTGACGGCCTGCGCTCCCGCCGCCGCCACGCCGTACCGCCCGCCGCACCACGCCATCGCCGCCGCCGCCGCCGCGAACCAGGCGACACACCACACCGCCGTGAACCGCCGCGCCGCCGCGTCCGCAAACGTCCGCAGGAGACCGCGCTCCTTTGCCGCCGGAAAGACCGCCACGGCAAGCGCGCTGAGCAGCCGCGACAGCACGAACGACGCGCACACACAGGCCCAGGGCGCAAGCCGCTCCCGCCCCGCCGTAGTGCGGCACAGCACCAGCGCGAGCACGTACTGCGCAAGCAGGTACAGCGCACACCCGAGCACCGCGAACGCCCCCGCGCGGCTGTCCTCCATGACCGCAAGCCGCTCCGAACGCCCGGCATGGCACGCCAGCGCGTCGCAGGTGTCCATAAAGCCGTCCAGATGGATGCCGCCCGTCACCGCCACGGGCAGCACCACGACGCACAGCGCGGCAAGCAGCCCGTCCGCCCGCGCGAGCGTGAGCGCCACCGCCGCGCCCACCGCCGCGCCCACCGCCGCGCCCACCAGCGGAAAGGCGCAGAGCATGTAGCGCAAATGCCGCTCCGACCACGCCACGCGCGGCACGGGCAGACGCGAGAACATACTGAACGCAAGCGCGACCGCGCGGAAAAAAGCCACCGTACCTCCAAGCCGCATTGTACCGCAGGAGACAGAAAAAAAAAAGCC
>JAFLSP010000124.1 GCA_022510885.1 Treponema sp.
ATGCCCCGCGCGCATACCACGGCATAATCACAAAGCATTTGCCACCGCCGTTCCGGGCGTATATAATGACGGCATGAGAAGAAATCTGCTCATTGTCACTTGCGCTTCGCTCCTGCTCTCATCGTGCGGCGGCGAGGGAATCACGCGGCTTGAAGGCGGGCTTTCCTCTGCCACGGTGGAGGGCGACTACCGCCTTGACGAATTCCTGCGGGGCGGAGCGGAGAGCGACCGCGGCGTGGTGCGATTTTTGCTTGAAGGGGCGGGCTGCTCCACAATCCAGCTGCCGGGAAAGGACGGCGGCTTCTTCTTCGGGCGGAACTTTGACTGGAACCGCTGCGACGCGCTCATTCTGACAACCAAGCCGGAAAGCGGCTACGCATCAATCTCCACAGTGAACACGGACTTCATCAAGGCGGGCGCGGGAATTCCGTTTTTGAGCGAGGAGCTTCTGCTCAAGGCCGCCGTGTACGCGCCGCTCGACGGCATGAATGAGAAGGGCCTGTGCGTGAGCGTGAACATGATTCAGGACTCCGCCACGATTGACCAGCGGACGGGAAAGCCCGGACTTACGACCACAACGGCAATCCGCGCCATGCTCGACAAGGCCGCCACCACCGACGAGGCGCTCGGCCTGCTCTCCCGCTATGACATGCACGCCTCGCTCGGCTACATGGTGCACTTCGCCATTGCCGACGCGCACGGAAAATCCGTTGCCGTGGAGTACATCGACGGCAGGATGAGCGTTGTCGAAACTCCGATTCTGACCAATTTCTACGTGAGCGAGGGGAAAAAATACGGCATCGGGACAAAGCAGAGCCACGAGCGTTTTTCGATTCTGCAAGGGCATGTCGGAAACTCTGCGGAAAGCGGCGCGGACGTGGCGGGAATCCTTGAGAGCGTCTCCAAGCACAACTTCAACGAGTTCGAGTCCACCGAGTGGAGCGTGGTGTTCGACCAGAAGGCCCTGACCGCGACGTACTATCACCGCGAGCGCTACGGCAAGCAGTGGACGTTCTCGCTGAGGCAATGAGGCGCAAAAAGGCGGATTCCGTCCTGCCCTGCGCATAGAATGCCGTCCGCCTATGCACGCGGGGCATACTTCCCCATAAAAACAAAGTATTTGCTATTCGTCTCATCATCAAGTATTTTAAATCCATGAATATCCGCCTTCTTCTGAGCATTGTCAGATTGCTCCTGAACACAAAAAAGTCACGCCGTGCCATGCTGCGCCTGCGCGAGAAAAAGCTCCGGCGCGTTCTGCGCCACGCTTGCAGAAACTCGCCGTATTACAAGGCGAGCTTTGCGGCGGCAGGAATCACAATGAGCAACATCAGTACAATTCCGCTCAAACGTTTGCCGGCGCTGGAGAAGGAGACGCTCCTTTCTGATTTCGACTCGATTGTGACGAAGCGCGGCGTGACGCAGAGCTTCCTGCGCTCGCTGGACGAAAGCGGCGCTTCTGCCCCGCGCGGCGTGCATTTCGTCCATTCTTCCGGGACAACGGGAACGCCGCGCTATGTGTTCTACGATGAGGCGGCATGGCGGACGATGCTTGCGGGAATCATCCGCGGCGCGTTCTGGGGCATGGGCTTCGGCGAGCTTCTGCGCTTTCTGCGGCAGGGCGTGCGCCTGTGCTACATTGCGGCGGTGAACGGGAATTACGGCGGCGCGGTCTCAATTCGCGGCGGCGCGCACGATATGGGGGCTGAGGAGCTTTTCATAGATTTGAATACGCCTGTGGCGGAGTGGCTTCCTGCCATACATGCGTTCCGCCCGAACCTTCTGATAGGCTATCCGTCCGCGCTCAAAATTCTTGCGGAGGAGACGGAGCGCGAGCGGCGCGATGCGGATTTCTCCGAGGTGCGGCAGGTCGTCACGTGCGGCGAGCCGCTCCCGCCCGCGCTCAGGGCATACATGGAGCGCGTGTTCTGCAAGAAAGTCATCAACTTCTATGGCACGAGCGAGAGCCTTGCCTTGGGGCTTGAGGAGTCGAGGGACAGCGGGATGCTGCTCTTCGATGACCTCAATTATATAGAAGAAATCGACGGCGCGATGTACCTCACGTGCCTGTACAACTTTGCGCAGCCGCTCATCCGCTACCGCATCTCGGACAAAATCCGCCTGCTTGATGAGGAGCGCGGCCCGTTCTCGCGCTGCACGGTGGTGCAGAGCCGCGAGGAGGACGTCATGTGGTTCACGGACGGAGCGCGGCGCGAGTTCCTGCATCCGCTTTCGGTGGAGGGATTCTGCATTGACGGGCTTGTGGACTATCAGTTCGTGCAGACCGGCGACAGCGCGTTCTCCGTGCGGATTCAGACCGCGCCCGACATCGGCGGCACGAGTCAGCGGCGGATTTGCGACGACCTTGCCCGGCAGATTCAGCGCGTCCTTGACGAAAAGTCGCTCGGCTTCGTGCGCTTCTCGATTGAGCGCGTGGACGAAATCCTCCCCGAACAGAACGGCAAGAAAAAACTGGTTGTGAGGTGCGCATGAGGGAAACGGTGCTTCGTGCGCGTGGTGTCAGAAGAATCGTTCTGCGCGGCATTGACCTGGACATCTATAAAAACGACTTCACCGTGGTGATGGGCGCGTCCGGCGCGGGAAAGTCCACGCTGCTGCACGCGCTCAGCCGCACCGACGAGATTGACGGCGGCGAGATTCTTTTGGGCGGCACAGACATCGCCCGGCTTTGCGAGCGGCAGATGGCGAGAATCCGTGCCGAGCAGTTCGGCTTTGTGTTTCAGCAGGCAAACCTCATCGAGAACCTCACGCTCTATGAGAATGTGCTCGTCGCGGGCTTCCTCTGCAAGACGCGGAGCGAGGCAGAGACGCGCGCGCAGGCGGACGCGCTGTTCGCGCGGATGAACCTTGCAGGCGCGAAAGACCGCCTTCCGCGCGAGGCTTCAGGCGGCGAGGCTCAGCGGTGCGCGATTGCCCGCGCCGTCATCAACCGGCCCGCGATTCTCTTCGCCGACGAGCCGACCGGCGCGCTGAACAGGAAGAATTCGCTGGAAGTGCTTGACTTGCTCTCCGCCCTGAACGCTGACGGCGCGGACGCTCAGACAATCCTCATGGTGACGCACGACATCCGCTCCGCAATCCGCGGCAACAGAATCCTGTATCTTGAGGACGGCGCGATTGTCGCCGAGCTTTCGCTTCCCCGCTATGACGGCACGGAGACAAAAATCCGCGAGGAGAGGCTTTCCGCATGGCTGGAGGATTTGCAGTGGTAGGCGGCGTTCCGGCGGCGCGGCGACTTCTTTTCCGCTCGTTCTTCAAGTGCCACTTCATAAGCATTGCCGCCGTGTGCTGCCTTGTGGCGGTGGTGTCGGCGGCGCTCTGCACGCTTGCGGCCGTGTCGCAGAACACGCGGCGGTACGTGGCGGCGGAGATTGAGCGGAGCGGATACGGCGACGTTGCGTTCTGGGTGAGCGGGCTTGATTCCGCGGACGCGCTCGCGGATTCCGTCTCGCGTCTGGAGCGGGTGGAGCGCGCGGAATGCGAGCCGCTCATATTCGCGGACTACGAGCTGAACCAGAAAGAAAGCGACAGCGAGGGACAGCTGCTTCTCTATCAGAATGACGGACGCTACCGTTTTTTCTCGCTTGACAGCAGGGGCAGGGTCAGCGGATTTGCGGAGGCTCCTGCGGAGATTGCGGCAGGCTCGGCGTATCTTCCCGCGAGCATGATGCAGGGCTTCGGCGCGAAAGTCGGCGACCGCATCCACATCGTCACGGCGCGGAACGGCGCGAGGCATCCGCTGCTTGTGGCAGGCTTCTTTGAGGACCCCGTCGCGGGCAGCACGATGATTGGCATGAAGCGATTCCTCATTGGCGCGGACGACTACGCCATGATATGCGCCGCGGCGGAGAGGAGCGGCATAGACGCGCTCGCGCGGAAAGGCTTTCTGCTGCATCTCTGGCAGAAGGACGGCGCGGACGGCACAAGGCTTTCCGACGCGGACTTCATCAAGCACGTGAACGAGAACTCCGCGCTCCCGCGCTTTGCGGAACAGGCGCACAGCCGCACGGTCATGGCGGGCTTCATGCTCCTCTTGCAGGACAGCTTCACGGCAATCTTTGCCTCGTTCGTGCTGGTGCTGCTTTTTGTCACCCTGCTTGTCCTTGTGCATACGGTGCGGAGCGACATCAGGGCGGACTGGAAAGACCTGGGCATCCTGAAGGAGCTGGGCTTCACCTCACGCGGCATTGCCGGTGTGTTCTGCCGCCTGTTCGCGCTGCCGGTGCTTTTTGGCGCGGCGGCGGGGCTTGCCGTATGCAATCCGCTTTCCAGTCTGACGCTTTCCCTGCTCGTCACCTCATCGGGGCTGCTCGTTCCTGCGCGTGTGCCGCTCGCGCTCTGCCTTCCGGCGCTGTCCGGGATTGCGGCCCTTCTTCTGTGCGCGGCGGCGTGGTCTGCACGGGTGGTGAGACGCTTCTCTCCGCTTGCGGCAATCCGCGGCGCAGAGCCTGATGAGAAGAAAGCGCGCTCCCGCACGCGGCGCAACGCGCTTCATCAGCACGGCTTTCAGCTCCACCTTGCGCTCAGGCAGGTTCTCAGCAAAAAGTCCGCATACGCAGGCGTGCTTGCGGTGAGCTTTTTCCTCGCGCTTTTCTCCTCAATGACGGCGCGGCTTGACAGCTGGCTCGGCAGGAACGGCGAGGGGCTGATGGACGCATTCAATCCCGCGGACCACCACCTCGGCGTGCAGGGCTTCGGCGCGGCGACGGTGGAGGATTTTGAGCGCGTCATCGGGGATTACTCGGAAATCACGGGGCGGTATGTCATTGCCATGCCCGTTCTGCGCCTGAACGGGACTGACTGCAAGGCGAACGTCATCTCCGCGCCGGAGCAGTTCCATATCCTGCGCGGAAGGACGTGCGGGGCGGACGAGGTGCTGCTCACGGAATTCCTGCTTGCGGATTTGGGGCTTTCCCTCGGCGACAGCGTGGAGATTTCCTCACGGAGCGGAAGCGCGCGCTTTGTCATCAGCGGAACGTACCAGTGCGCGAACGACATGGGCGCGAATTTCGGCATGAGCCGCGACGGATACCTTCGGATTGCGGACGACAATCCGTCAATCTGGTGCCACCATTATTTTCTGCGCGATGAGAAAAAACGGCTTGAGGCGATGGGCGCGCTTGAGGAGGCCTACGGCGCGGAAATCCACGTGCACGAGAACGCATGGCCGGGTCTCTATTCGATTCTCGCCGCCATGCGGACGCTCATCGCCGCGCTGTACGCGCTCTCCGCCCTTTTTGTCCTGCTTTCCGTGCTGCTCTCCGCCCGCAAAGTCCGAACCGAGGAGACGCGCGACCTTGCGACATACCGGCTCCTGGGCTATCGGAGCGGAACGCTCCGCCTTTCGTTCGCCCTGCGCTTCATGCTTGTGAGCGCGGCGGGAGCGATGGCCGCGCTTGTCACGGGCGGCTTCCTCACTGACCCGCTCGCCGGAATGCTGCTGCGCTCGGCGGGCATAGCGGGCTTCTCGTCCCATCCGGGCGCGGCGCAAGCGCTGTTGCCCGCGCTGTTCGTAATATGTGTGGCTGGCGCGAGCGCGTGGGCACTGGGAGGCCTGCGCGGGAGCAGAGG
>JAFLSP010000125.1 GCA_022510885.1 Treponema sp.
CCGCGTTCCGACGCTTTTTCGTAGCGCAAACGGGCATCTTCTGCTATAATCGTTCCTATGGACAACGAGCGCATCAAGCAGTTGCTTTTGCAGATAGAGAACACGGAGCTGGATTTTTCGGTGGTGATGACGGGAAAGGAGAGTGCGCGCGTGAACGGGCTGTACAAGCCGGAGACGCGCGAAATCCTCCTGCACAACCGGAATTTCAAGACGGACAGCCAGCTCATCTACACGGCGATTCACGAGTACACGCATCACCTGATTAACGAGCAGAAAATCGCGGAGTCTGCGGGCGTGCCGTTCAAGGCGGGGCGCGTGCACAACGCGGAATTCTGGGGTCGCTTCCACGGGCTGTTGCAGAAGGCAGAGGAACTGGGCATCTACACGCTCAACCTTGACGACTATCCCGAGCTGAAGGAGCTGACCGAGCAGATTCGGCGCGACTACCTTGAGGTGGACGGCCGGCTGATGCAGGAATTCGGCAAACTGCTTGCCAAGGCGCACGCGCTCTGCGAAAAAGACAACATCCGCTACGAGGACTATCTCGACCGTATCCTCTGCCTGCCGCGTACTGCCGCCCGCGACATCACGCGCGTGGGCATGGTTCCCGTCAACCCGGCGATGGGCTTTGACAACATGAAGAAAGTGACCGCGCTCAAAAAGCCCGACGAGCGCGCTTCGGCGGAGCAGCAGATTCTGGCGGGAAAAACGCCCGACACCGTGCGCGAGCTGATGAAAAAGCGCAGTTCGACCGACGACCCGCGCACCAAACTGGAAAAAGAGAAGAATCGCCTTGAAAAGACGATTGAAGCCTTGCAGCAGCGCCTGCACTATGTTGAGGAAAGCCTTGAAAACTTGTAGATTATGCATCGCGCTGTTGTTTTGCGCATTGCCTGTATGTTCACAGTCGAACGCCGCGCGCGGGAACGCCTCCCCGGGCATTACAATGCCCACAATTACTGCGCCGTCCATGCCCACGGTGAGCGTGCCGACTGTCGGCGGAGGATTTTACACGCCCGTCGTGCCGAAGTCTCCCGCAGCGAACAAGTCATCGTCCTCTGCGCAGACGAGTACCACGCAGGAGCAGACGACCGTTACGCAATCGGATACGGCGACAGCACAGCGGGCGGTTGCGCAAGCAGCAAGCGGGCTGGGCTTGACCGCGACGGATTTGGCTTCCATGGACAGCCTTGGCTTGCTTTCGTCCGGGCTGTTAGGCGGCGGCAAGTTGAACGCGCTTGCGGCGGCGGGAAACACGTCATCGCTGCCTTCTGCTGACTCGGTGATTCTTCAGCAGATTTTGGAGCAGCTTGCGGAACTGAAAGCGCAGGTGGAGCAGCAGAACGCGGACGGCGGCGCGGCGCAGGTCGTTCCCGTTGCGGTGAAGAATCCGGCGGAGACGGCGGCCGGTCGCAAGATTCTGCGCTTTGTGGTGAACGGCTACGACGTGCTTGCCACGTGCCGCGACATATACTTTTCCGTGCCGGAAACAGACGGTTCGTTCCTGCTGACGGGCGACCGCAAGTATGTGAGCAACGGCGCGAACCGCAGCGAGACCTTTCACCTGTTGTTCCGTGCCAAGGACGCGGAGGACGGGTTCGCGCGGTATGCCGTCACTGCGGCAGTCACGCAGGATTATGAGAACGAATATTCCTTTTTGTATCAGCTTGCCGAACGCGCGGACTTAATGGCGCGGCGCACGGGCAATTTCATCTCCCTGCGCGTGAGCGACCCGGACTGGAAACTTGACCTCTTGGTCGCGTTGGACGACTGAGCGATGGACGCGCTGCACGAAGGCTTGCGTCTACTCGGCTTAGAAAGTGCCGGCCTTGCGGAAAAAATGGATGCGTATATCCGCACGGTGCAGACCTACAATGCAAAATATAACTTGGTCAACGCAGACTCCTACGATGACATTGCCATACGCCACGTGCTGGACAGTCTGAGCGGCGTGGTTGAAATCAAAAGACTGATAGAGCGGCGCATTGCCGACGGCGTTCCGCAAGATGCGCTTGTGCTTGCGGACATCGGGTCGGGGGCAGGGCTGCCGGGCATTCCGCTTGCGGCGGCGTTCCCCGCATTTCGCTTCGTGCTGGTGGAGCGCATGACCAAGCGCGCGGATTTTCTGCGCCATTGCGCGGAGACGCTCGCCTTGCAAAACGTGCGCGTGGAAGAGAATCAGGCGGAACGGCTCGCGCAAAGTCAGTTTGACATCGCGGCGTTCCGTGCGTTCCGTCCGCTCGAAAAGAAGATGCTGAAAGTCCTGCTGCGGATTATAAAAGAAGGCGGATACCTTGCGGCGTACAAGGCACGGCGCGAAAAGATTGCCGCCGAGATGAACGCGCTTCCCGCCGTGCCCGCCTACGAGGTCATACCGCTGACCGTGCCGTTTTTGACACAGCGCACGGAAGACGAGCGGGAGCGCAACCTCGTCGTCATCAGTCGTCAGCGTCAAGCCGTTTCAGAATCTTAGTCAGGGCGTTTTTGTCCACCAAGTCAATCGGACGGTTTTCGGCAAATTTGCGGGCATCGTCGCTGAACATGCCGCCCACGAACAGCACGCCTTTGTTCGCCTTGCTGTCCATGATGCGCGTATGGAATTCGCGCGCGACAAACTCACCGGTCGAGCCAGTGGAGCGGTAGAAGCGGAAGATTTCAGAATCACTCGACCGCGACGACTCGACATCCAGCAGGAGCTCCACGGTCTGCGGAGTGACGGATACGTCGAGGACTTTGACGATTGAATCTGCATAATACGCCATCGCGATTTTTCGGCACAGCGCAACGAAATCGCTCGTTGCCGACATCAGATAAATCTGCAAGTTCCTGTTTTGGTTCAGCTCGCCGTATTTCTGCATGAGACTCGGCACGTCCTTGTACGTCTGGTTGACCTGCTGAATCTCTTGCAGTGCGGCGATGCCGTTTGGAATGGCGTTCATCGTAAAGTATACGTTCGCCAGCCGGTACAGCGTCTCAAGGCGGATGTCCTGCGGCGTGTTCGTGTGTTTTAAGCCAATCTGATAGTCCTGCACGGCTTTGTCGAGCATATTCAGTTTGGTATGATAATTGCCCGCCATCAGGCACGAGCGCGGACCGAATTCGGGGTCGGGACGCAGGTGCATAAAGACGTTTATCGCCTTGTCCGCATAGCCGCTTTCATGCATGGCATCTGCCATGGCGAACAGCACTTCTTTGTTGTCGGGATGCTCGTCGAGCGTGCGCCGCAGGTGCGGAATGCTGTCGTTGTAGTGCTTCGCTTTGTAGAGCGCAAGCCCGAGCGGCGTATTGAGCTCGGTCATCTCCGGCTTGATGGCGAGGGCTTTTTTGAAGCACGCGGTGGCACGCGCGTAGTCTTCCTTTGCGTACATCGCCTGCCCCAGGTAGTAGTTCACGTCAAAGTCCGTGGAGCGCAGCTCATACGCCGCCTCAAGCCCCTTGAGCGCGTCGTCCGTCCGGTTCAGTTTGAGCGCGCAGATGCCCTGCCGCAGCGTCGCCACGAACGCATCGATTTCCTTGTGCTTCGGGGCGATGTTCATCATCGTCTCGTAGATAGGATAGGCTTTTTCCCAGTTCTGCTCGGAAAAATACAGGTCGCCCAGCGGAATCAGCCCGTCGGGATTGTGCGGGTTCTTCGCGAGCTTCTGCCCCGCGGACTTCATGATTTGTGCGCGGCTTTTCTGCTTTTTCCGCGTGCCGCCTTTCTTTGACGAGAGCGAAAGCACCAAAAGGAGTACAGCAAGGATAATGACGACGGCAACTACAGTTTCCACAAACATCTCCGTTTGATTATCGGCACTCGCCTATAAAATCGTGAATGTAGTCAAGGGCGATTTTTATCTTGTCGATTGCGGTGGCGTAGCAGCAGCGGATATGCCCTTCTCCCGCCTGCCCGAACGCGCTTCCCGGCACGACGGCGACCGAGTGCTTCTGGAACAGCCGCGTGGCGAACTCCTCGCTCGTCAGCCCCGTGGACGAGATGTCGGGGAACATATAGAAGGCGCCCGTCGGCTCGGGAACGGGCAGCCCCATGTCGCAGAAAGCCTTGTACATCAGGTTGCGCCGCTGCTGGTACGAGACGCGCATCTTCTCCACTTCGCCCCAGCCGTGCCGCAGCCCCTCAACCGCCGCGTACTGGCTGAAAATGGGCGCGCAAATCGTGTTGTACTGGTGCAGTTTGACAATCTGCGCCATCAGCTCCTCGCACGCGCAGATGTAGCCGATTCTCCAGCCCGTCATGGCAAAGGACTTGCTGAACCCGTTGAGGATAATCGCGTAGTCCTTCATGCCGGGGAAGGAGCCGATTGACGTGTGCGCGTTGCCGTCGTAGACCAGCTCGCAGTAAATCTCGTCGGCAATCGCCCAAATCTGATGCTTGACGCACAGCGCGGCGATTTTCTCAAGCTCCGCCCTGGGAACCATTGTGCCGGTGGGATTGCTCGGCGAGCAGAACATAATCGCCTTGGTCTTGGGCGTGATGAGCCGCTCGAACTGCTCCGCCGTGGGATAAAAGCCGTTCACGCTCGTGTCAAGCCGCACGATTTTCGCGCCGGTCAGGTGCGCGAGCGGCACGTAGTTCACGTAGCACGGCTCGCACACAATCAGCTCGTCGCCGGGATTGAGCACCGCGCGCAGCACCGCGTCCACGCCCTCGCTCGCGCCCACGGTTACCAGAATCTCGTTCGCGGGATTGTACGACGTGCCGTAGCGTTCCATGTAGGCGGCGATTTCCTCGCGCAGTTCAATCAGCCCCCAGTTGCTCGTGTACGAGGTGTGTCCTTTTTCAAGGTGATAGTACGCCTCCTCGCGCATGACCCAGGGCGTGGGAAAGTCCGGCTCGCCCACCGAAAGCGAAATCACGTCGTCATGCCCGATGAGCATCTCAAAAAATTTGCGGATGCCGCTCGGCGGTGTCTCCACCATGGCGCGGCTGAATTTGTCTTCCCGTGTATTCATCTCTGCAATCCCTAAAAATCAGATAGTGTATCGATGCGGCGCGTTGCCCACGAGTCTATTAGGCCATGACCCCTTGGCGGCGGTCGCTCTCGTCCTCAACGTACAGCACGTCGTTTTCCTTATATGTTTTGAGAAAGAAATGCGTCTTGGTCGAGCGCACGCCGTCCAGCGTGGAGAGTTTGCGCGCCACGAAGAACGCCACTTCCTGCAAGCTGTCGCCCTCAATCACCACCTTCAGGTCGTAGCCGCCGCTCATCAGGTACAGCGACTTCACCTGCGGAAAGCGGTAGATGCGGTCGGCGATGCCGTCAAAGCCATGCTCGCGCTCCGGCGTAACCTGAATCTCAATCTCCGCGCGCACCTTTTCCTTTGCCGCCCCGTCCTTTTCGGGGTTCACGATTGCCTTGTAGCCGAGGATGACCCCCTCTTCCTCCAGCTGCCTGATGAGCGCGCCCACCTGCTCCGGCGTCTTCTTGGTCATCGCGGCAATGTCGGCAAGCGGCAGCCGCGCGTTCTCGCGCAGCAGGTTCAAAATCTCTTCTTTGTCGTCCATAGGGCTATTTTAGTTGATTACGCGCGCTTTGGGAAGTGGAGGGGCGCA
>JAFLSP010000126.1:0-2011 GCA_022510885.1 Treponema sp.
CTTGCCGACGGGCATAGTTTGCGGTATCTTTAATGATATGGAACAAGACGAGAAAATCAGGAGCACGACGGTCGTCGCGGTCAGGCGGGACGGCAGGGTCGCGATGGCGGGCGACGGGCAGGTGACGGCGGGGAACACGGTGGTGAAGGGGAACGCGCACAAGGTCCGCAGCATCTACGGCGGCAAGGTGCTGACGGGCTTCGCCGGCTCGGTGGCGGACGCGTTCACGCTGTTCGACAAGTTCGAGGAGAAGCTCAAGGAATACAACGGCGACCTCATGCGCTCGGCGGTGGAGCTGGCAAAGCTGTGGCGCACCGAGCGCGCCTACCAGAAGCTGGAGGCGATGCTGCTCGTGGCGGACGCCGCGCGCATCCTGCTCATCAGCGGCGACGGGAACGTGATAGAGCCGGAGAGCGACGTGTGCGCAATCGGCTCGGGCGGCAACTACGCCTACGCGGCCGCGCTCGCCTACCTTGACAGCCCCTCGATGGGCGCGCGGGAGATAGCGGAGAAGTCGCTGCGCATCGCCTCGCGCATCTGCATCTATACCAACGACTCAATCACTGTGGAGGAAGTGTGATGGCGCTTTCAGGACTGACACCGAAACAAATCGTGGAGAAACTGGATTCCTATATCATCGGGCAGAAGGATGCGAAGAAGGCGGTGGCGATTGCCCTGCGCAACCGCGAGCGGCGCATCCACCTTGCGGAGGACATCCGCGACGAGGTCGCGCCCAAGAACATCCTGATGATGGGGCCGACGGGCGTGGGCAAGACGGAAATCGCGCGGCGGCTGGCAAAGCTGGTGCGCGCGCCCTTCCTCAAGGTGGAGGCGACCAAGTACACCGAAGTGGGCTACGTGGGGCGCGACGTGGAGAGCATGGTGCGCGACCTGATGGCGGTCAGCTACGCGAACGTCAAGGCGGAGATGGAGGAGTCGCTGCGCGAGTCGTGCCGCCCCAAGGTGGAGGAGAAGCTGCTCGACCTGCTGCTTCCCGGCACGGGCGAGCGGAAGAAGGACAAAAAGGCGGACGCGAACGCGCTTCCCGCCCCGGAGGGCGACGGCACGTCCACGCGCGAGAAATTCCGGCAGATGCTGCGCGAGGGCAGGCTGGAGGAGCGCGAGGTCGAGGTCACCGTGGAGCGCGCGAGCCGGATGCCGGGCATGGGCATCATCGCGGGCGGCAACATGGAGGACCTGCAGAGCGGCATGGAGGAGCTGACCCAGATGCTCACGGGCGGGCGCTACAAGAAGCGGCACGTCTCCGTGCGCGAGGCGCGCGCCATCATCACCGAGGAGACCCTGAACGCGATGATTGATGCCGACAAGGTTGCCGAGGAGGCGAAGTCCCGCGTGGAGCAGAGCGGCATCATTTTCATCGACGAGATAGACAAGATTGCCACCAAGGGCGGGCAGGCGCACGGGCAGGACGTGAGCCGCGAGGGCGTGCAGCGCGACATCCTGCCGATTGTGGAAGGCTCCAAGGTCAACACGCGCTACGGCGTGGTGGACACGACGCACATCCTGTTCATCGCGGCCGGGGCGTTCAGCGTCGCCGCGCCGGGCGACCTCATCCCCGAATTGCAGGGACGCTTTCCCCTGCGCGTGGAGCTGGACAGCCTGAGCCGGGACGACTTCCGCCGCATCCTGACCGAGCCGAAGAACGCGCTCACCAGGCAGTACAGCGCGCTGCTCGGCACCGAGGGCGTGACGCTCACCTTCACCGACGACGCGATTGACCGCATGGCGCTCATCGCCGAGGAGGTGAACGGGCGCAGCGAGAACATCGGCGCGCGCCGCCTGCACACGATTATGGAGAAAGTCACCGAGGAAATCAGCTTTGATGCCGACGAGCACGCCGGCGAGACCATCACCGTTGACGCGGCCTTCGTGGAGGAGCGGCTCAAGGACATCAGCGCAGACCAGGACCTGACGCGCTACATCCTGTAGGACCGGTCGTTATTGTGAGTCGGACGCGGCGGCATCATTGTCCGCCGCGTTTTTGCTTCCC
>JAFLSP010000126.1:2111-5541 GCA_022510885.1 Treponema sp.
GCAAGTTTTGCCGCCTTTGTCAGCACGGAACGCCGTGCTTTTTTCTATTTGATTGCCGCCACTGCGGAGGCAATGGCAAGGGCGACGATGTTCGCGGCGACGACCGTCGCGCCGACGGGGGTTCCGGCGATGACCGCGGCGAGCATTCCGGCGAGCGCGCAGGCGACGGAGACGAGCGCGGCGCATACCGTCACGCGCCTGAACGACGCGCACAGGCGCATGGCGGTCATGGCGGGAAAGACCACGAGCGCGCTGACGAGCAGCGTCCCGACCAGGTGCATGGCGAGCACGATGACCACCGCGATGACGACGGACAGCAGCGCGTTGTAGCGGCCCGCCGCCACGCCGGTCGCCCGGGCGAAGGTCTCGTCAAAGGTGATGGCGAACAGCTTGTGGTGGCACAGCACGAACAGCGCGATGACGGCGGCGCTCACGATGACGGTCGCAAGCACCTCGCCCCTGGAGAGCGTGAGGATTGCCGTCGAGCCGAACAGCGCGCCGCACACGTCGCCCGAGAGGTTCGCCGACGGCGCGAAGACGTTGAGCAGCAGGTAGCCGACCGCAAGCGAGCCGACGGAGAGCATGGCGGTCGCCGCGTCTCCTTTGATTTTCCGCCGCCGCCCGCCGCACAGCAGCAGGATGGCGCAGAGAATCGTCGCGGGCAGGACGATTGCCAGGTCGTCCGCAAGCCCGAAGACGGCGGCAAAGGACATCGCGCCGAACGCCACGTGGCTCAGGCCGTCGCCGATGTAGGAGAAGCGGCGCAGGACGAGCGGCACGCCGAGGAGCGAGGCGCACAGCGCGGTCAGCGTGCCCGCGATGAGCGCGCGCTGCACGAAGGGAAAGCGCAGGTAGGTCGCAAGGGCATCAAGCATCGTCCGCTCCTGCCGCGCGTGCGGGCATCGTTCCGCGCTCCGTCCGCAAGAACTCGTCCTTCGTGCCGAAAAAGCGCGTCGTTCCGAGCGAGAGGACGTGGCTTGCGTAGCGAATCGCGTCCATGTCGTGGGTAATCATGATGACGGTCATGCCCTCCCGGTTGAAGCGGCGCACGAAACCGTACAGCTCGGCGGTCACGGCGGGGTCAAGCCCCGCGACCGGCTCGTCCAGAATCAGCAGGTCCTGCGCGGCGCACAGGGCGCGGGCAAGCAGGACGCGCTGCTGCTGCCCGCCGGAGAGCGCGCGGTAGGGGCGTTTTGCCAGCGGCACGATTTCCAGCCGCTCCATGCACTGGCGGGCGCGCCGCTTCTCCTGCGCGCGGTAGAACGGCACGAAGCGCATGCGGTTCTGGCAGCCGCTCAGGACGATTTCCTCGACCGTGGCGGGAAAGTCTTTCTGAATGGCGGTCTGCTGCGGCAGGTAGCCCGCGTCGTTCGCGGCGAAATGGCGCGCGAGCGTCCCGGCGAGCGGCTTTTGCAGGCCGAGCAGCGTCTTGATGAGCGTGGATTTTCCCGCGCCGTTTTCGCCCACCACGCACAGGTAGTCGCCGCGCCGCACCGTGAAGGAGATGCCGCCCGCCACGCCCGCGCCCTCGTAGCCGACGGTCAGGTTCTCGCAGTGCAGGCAGGTCATTCCAGTGCCTCTTGCAGCACCGCGAGGTTTTTCCGCATGATGCCGAGGTAGGTCTCGCCCGCGGCGATGCGCTGCGCCGTCACCGCCTGCATGGAGTCGAGCATGAGCACGCGCGCGGATTTGGCCGCCGTGTTCTGGACGACCGTGCGCGCGATTGCGCCGTCGCTCGTTTCGATATGCAGGACGGCGGGGAGGGCGAGCGCGTCCACCTGCCCCGCGAGGAAGGCGACGGTCTTAAAACTCGCCTCCGTCTCCGCCGAGCAGCCCGCGAAGGCCGCGCAGTACGAAAGCCCGTAGCCGTCGGTCAGGGAGCGGAACGGGAAGCGGTCGCCGAACACGAGCGTCTTTGTCCGCGCCGCGCCGGTTGCCGCCGCATAGTCCGCGTCGAGCGCGGCAAGTTCTGCCGTGTATGCGGCGAGGTTCGCGCGGTAGGCGCGCGCGTTCGCTTCGTCGGCGGCGCACAGCGCGTCCGCGATTGCCGCGCACAGCGCGGGGGCGTTTTTCGGGCTGAGCCACACGTGCTCGTCAGGCTCCGTTTCCTCATGCGCTCCCGCCGCCGTTTCTTCTATCTTATTCCTGCCGTCCAAAGCCGCGAGCAGGCTGACGCACCGTGCCGATTCGTTTTTGGTGGACGCGAGCGCGTCAGCCGTCCAGTCGTCGCTGTCGCCCCCCGTGCGGACGAGCACGTCCGCGCGCGCAATTGCCGCCATGTCCTGCACGGTCGGCTGGTAGCCGTGCAGGTCTGCGCCGCCGTCCGTCAGCAGCGTCAGTTCCGTCCTGTCTGCCTCCGCGCCCAGGATGACCCGCGTCCAGTCGTAGGCGGGAAAGGTCGTCACGACCACGCGCAGTCGTCCGTCCGCGTCCGTTTTCCGTGCGCAGGAGCACAGGCAGGCCGCCGCGAGCGCGAGGAGCGTCAGCCGCCTCATGCGTCCTCCCGCGCGCAGTCGCCGCAGGTGCCGTAAAAAACGGTGCGGAAGGGGTTGAGCGAAAAGCCGTGCTCGGCCCGCAGGTGCGCGCGGATGCAGGCAAGCTCGTCGCAGTCCAAATGGATGAGCGCGCCGCACGACTCGCACTTGAGGTGGAAATGCGCTTCCTGCCCGTCGCGCCGGCACGCGCCGCCCAGGTACTCAAAGCAGGCGGCGGAATGCTCGTCAATCACGTACTTGCCCACCGTGCCCTCCGCGACCAGTTTTTCCAGGTGGCGGTACACGGTCGCCGTGCCGATGTCCAGATGCTCGCACACGTCCTCCGCCGTAAAATGCCTTCCCTGCGTCCCGCGCAGGTAGTCCAGCAGCAGCTCCTGCTGCCGCGTGCGGTACGTCGCCCTCATCGTCCGCCTCCAATATGATAATGATTTTCAGATTATACCGGGAGCGCGGAAAAAGTCAATATGCGCCTGCCCGTCGGCTTTGCCATGGGAAAGGTTACTCCAGCGCGTCGAGCAGCTCCTTTACATATTCGCAGTACCGCTGACGGATGACGCGCTTCAAGTCCGACTGCACGTCGTCTTTCACCTCCAGCGAGGAGGCGACCGGCATGAAAAAATGGTAGATGTCAGTCTTGAGCGCGTCGGAAATCTGCTGGAGCGTGTTTCCGCTTGGCCATGCGTGGCAGGTCTCGATGCTTTTTACCATCGCCTCGGAAATATCCGCCTGTTCTGCCAGCTCAAACTGGGTGAGGTGCTTCTCCTTGCGGATTTTCTTCATGTTTTCGGCAAGTCGCGACTGAATTTCATGTGGCATGAGGACAATTCTGACGGAAATCTCCTCAAACTTACATTGACTGATGTTATCCTAAATTAAAAAGATATATCAAGACTATACAATAACAGGCAATTTTATTATACTTTTTAATGATATGA
>JAFLSP010000127.1 GCA_022510885.1 Treponema sp.
AGCAAGATTATACGAGAGACCGCCGAGCGGTACGAGTAACCGCCACCACGCCGCCACGAGCCACGTGCCAGCACAAGAATTCATCTGCACCATCATGATAGTACCGTTACACCATCGTGACAGTGCATCCGCACCGTCGTGATGGTGCGCCCGTACCATCACGACGGTACAAACGGCTGTAAAAACCGTGTTGGCAGCCGTTTGCAAAAAAAAAATGAAAAAAAAATTTGAGTGTCTGTTGATTTTCTTCCATATTGTTAACTCTTATTCTGCATAATTAACCAGAGCGAACGGAGAGTCAAAGTCTAATATATATATGACGAAGGAGGTGATGCCTATGATTGCCGATAGCGTTGCAAAAGAAAAGCCCGGCCTCAACTGCCATTGAAGCGGGCTTAGGAGACAATGCGGTGCATTGCGCTTGTCAAGTTGCAGTATACCGCTCCGCTCCGCATTTTGCAACGAATCCCAGGTTCGGGGCTTCCCGCAAAGCCCCTCTCATCCGGACGGCACCGGGCAGTCAGCCCGAGTATTATATGCCGTCCGGCACTCTAATCTTGATTCAGGGGTAATAAGGCCTATGGATGACAAGAAAAATATATTCACCGATTCGGTAAATGTGACGATGCACGCCATGACGCTGCGCGACATGAGCGGCTCGTATGCGAAGGTTATGCGCAAGACGGCCCGCATGGGCAATATTGTGGATAAAATTCTGGAGCAGGAGAAGAACCTGTCGCGCGAGACGATTCTCTACGCGGCGGGTCTCCTGCGCAACGGCATTGTCGAACTGCTGAAAGGCGGCGCGGCGGTGGAGGTGCTTGAACTGGGCGTGCTCTACATCAAGCCGACCAGGGGCATGGAGACGGACAAGCCGGAGGTGGACGACGTTCCGCCGCTCACGCTTTCGTTCTCGCCGTCCGCGCTCGCGGTTGCGGCGGTGCAGAACGTGACCGTGGGAGCGAACGTTACGCCGGCGAAAGAGCCGGTGGTGCAGGAAATAATCGACCTGCGCACGAACACGGCGGGAACCACGCTCTCTGCGGGCGGGTCGGTGCTGCTCAAAGGCAAGAGGCTGCGCATTACGGAAAGCTCCGTCGGCGAGAGCGGCACGGGCGTGTACTTCGCTCCATGCGACGGTAGCGGCGGCTATAAAGCCGATATGTCGGACTGGGTGCGGGTCAATCCCTCGCTCATCACCGAGAACACCACGACGCGGCTGCTCTTCACGCTGCCAGCCGACCTTACGACCGGCACCTATCGGCTCGTGATACGGACGTCAAACGGCAGGGGAACCTACCCCGCCAAGGCCGTCCGTTCCGGGATGCTGGCGGAGGTCGTCACCGTCGTGTAGCGCGTCCGCCAGGCAGCAGGCAGGCACGGGGCGGATGGTGGCACGTGCTGCCGTCCGCCCTGCGCCTTTCCTCAGCGCAGTCCGGCGAAGAGCGTCCGCAGGCGCGCGTCGAACGCCGCAATCTGCGGCTTGAGCTCGCGCAGGAAGTCGTTGTGCGCAATCGAGCCGACCACCTGCTCCTGCTCCGCCTTGTTCCTGAACGTGACCGAGCGGAAATAGTCGTCGTAGTCCTTTTCGCGCGAGGCGAGCGCGGAGGCGTACATCTCGTCGTTTATCGCCGTCACGTCCGCGAGGATGTCCTCGTATATCTCCGTGCCGAAGTCCGCGAGCGGGCGCGAGTAGAGCCGCTCAAGCAGGTAGAGCGCGTAGGTCGTCTTGTGCGTGGGGTAGAGCCGGAGGCTTTCGGCATAGAAGGCATGCGCCTGCTCCCAGGTGTAGACCGCCCCCGTCCTGATGTAGTCAAGCAGCTCGTCAACCTGCGCGGCGGGCATAATCTGGCCGCCCAGGTTCACCCAGGACGTGTACAGCGGCAGGGCGCGGATGCGCTCCAGTCCCTCCTGCGTGAGCGTGGGGATGTGGCGCAGCGCGCAGTAGTCGGCGAGCGTGGCGGCGGCGAAATACTTGAGAATCTTGCGGTACTCGCGGTAGCCGCGCACGGGCTTGTAGATGAGCGCGCCGAATTTCTTCTGGCAGCGCGCGTCCTCAAGGACAAGCTGCGCGTCGGGGTTCTGGTGCAGGAAGTCCTTGGCCACCTGACGCAGCTCCTCCTCCGTGGCGGCGGCAAGCGCGCGCCGGTCGCCCTGCGCCTTGAGGTGCCGTCCCGTCAGCTCGACGATGCGGCCGATTGCGGCAAGCACCTCCTGCATCGTGTCGGGCGCGAAGGGGTCGGTCTCCACGTGCTGCACCTTCACCGCGCGCCGGTCGCGCTTCTGGAACTTCGACTTGTTGCGCGCGATGGCGTACATGTTGTACATGAACCAGTAGCCCGGGATGATGCTCACCGGCCTGCCCACGCCGTTGGTCGCCACGAGCGAGAACGGATACTCCACGTTCAGCTCGTGCTGGTAGCTGCCCTTGGCGACCAGCACGAAGCTCGCGAAGCGGCTGTTGTACTTGAAGTCCGAGCAGAGCCCCGGCCAGAAGCCGCGCCCCGCAATCATCTCGCCGTCGGGCGAGCGCGAGTTGTGGTTGGAGCCGATGGTCGCGTTGCTGGCGATGTTGCTCTGCCCGCCAAGCGTGGCCGCGATGAGGAAGGACGAGTTGTGGTGCTGCTCGTGGAAGGGGAAGATGAGGTTGTTCAGCAGCTCGCAGCAGGACACCGTGGAGTTGTCGCCCAGCACCGAGTTGAGCAGCCGCGCCCCGTACTTGAGCTGGCAGTTCCTGCCGATGACGAAGCGCACCGCCACCGCCTGGTAGAAGACGCGGCTCCCGTAGCCCACGATGCCGTTCACCAGCTCCACGCCCTCCCCAATCTGGCTCACCTCGTCGGGGGACGACAGCACCGTGATGTTCTTCAGCTTGAACGCGCCCTTGATGTAGGCGTTCCGCCCGATTTTCGCGTCCTTGAGCAGCGTGCTGTTCTTGATGACCGCGTCGTCCTCCACGATGCCGTAGGTGTCGAGCGTCTTGCTCTGCCCGTGCTCCGTCATCTCCACGAAGCGGCGCAGCAGCAGCGGGTCCTCGCGGTGGCGCGACCACAGGAAGGCATCGGCGGGAATCATCTGCTCAAAGGGCAGCACCGCGCGCGCGTCGTTCTCGTTGCCCACGCCAATCCAGATGCGGGCATCCTCGCGCTCGCCCTCCTTCAGGATGCCGTTGCCGAATTTGGCGTGGTTCGTGCAGCTCATCTCCTGCACGTTGAAGAGCATGACGCGGTTCCCCAGCCGGTAGTTGGAGAGATACGCCACGTTGCGCACCACCACGTCGTCGCCCGCCACCACGTCCTCTAAATAGGAATGATACAGCCCCGTCCCGAGCACGAGGTCATGGAATTGCAGTGTCGCCGGCACGAGCCGCCCCAGCACCAGAAAGCCGCGGATTTCGCAGTCGGCAATCAGGCCCGCGTCGAACGCGCCCGCCTCCGCCGACACCCACACGTTCTGCCAGGTCGCGTCCGCGTTGCGGTTGCCGTTCGCCTTCAGCACGGCGACCTCCGCCTCCGTCAGCGGGCGGTGTCCCGCCGTCACGTCCTGCGGCGCACGGACGCTTCCCGCTGCCCCAAAACTCACGCTTGCCATACAATCTCCATCCGTCTCTTATCCTACACGACGACCGCCGCCGTTCCGCCCGAAAAGCCCTGCGCCATCACGATGAGCAGCACGGCCGCCGTCAGCAGGCGCAGCCCCACGCCCGTGATGAAGCCGAGGAACGACCACAGCGCGACCACGAGCGCGTGCTTTGCGCTGCTGCTGTCGTGAATCAGCTCGCCGATGAACGCGCCCAGGAACGCCCCGAGCAGCACGCCCACGCCAAGCCCGAGCAGCCCCACGAACGTGCCGATGACCGACCCCCAGGCAGCCTCCTTTGAGCCGCCCGCCCTGCGCGTGAACACGGCAGGAACGATGTTGTTCACGATTTCTACTATTATTGTAACAACCGCCAGCACGGCGAGCGTCGCCACGGAGACCGTGCAGCGCGACGTGAGCGACACGCACAGCAGCCCGCCCCAGCACAGCGGCGTGCCCGGCAGCCCCGGAACGATGCAGCCAATCACGCCGACCAAAAACAGCACCGCCGCCACGATGAAGAGAACGACGTCCGCCTGCGTAATGCCCGCCATGCTACCGCCTCCCGAACGCCTCTAGGTTGGCAAGCCCGCGCTTGAACTGCGGGATGCGCGCCTGCGCCGTCGTGTCCCAGCCGCTGCGGTCGCCGCGGCGCAAGAGGTGGTACGCCACGCCCGCAATCATCGCGCCGTTGTCGCCGCACAGCGAGAGCGGCGGGAACACGCAGGTGATGTCCGTCCGCTCCGCGAGCAGCGCGCGCAGCCGCGAGTTTGCCGCCACGCCGCCGCCGGCGACCACCGTCTTCAGCCCCGTGTCCTCCACCGCGCGGAACAGGCGGCTCGTGAGCGTGCGGCAGGCCGTCTCCTGGAACGCGGCGCAGATGTTCTCGCTCGTCATCTCGTAGCCCGGGTTCAGGAACTGCGCCGCCTGGTGGATGACCGCCGTCTTGAGTCCCGAAAACGACACGTCGTAGCGGTGTTCGCCGCGCTTGTCCAATTTTGGCACGGGGAACGTGAACGCGCGCGCGTCGCCCTTCTTCGCAAGGTTGTCAACAATCACGCCGCCGGGATAGCCAAGCCCGTAGAATTTCGCCACCTTGTCGAAGGCCTCGCCCACGCTGTCGTCCATCGTCGTGCCGAGGATTTCCCAGTCGTCAAAGCCGCTCACGCGCGCGATAATCGAATGCCCGCCGCTCACGAGCAGCCCCAGGTACGGATACGGAATGTCCTCCTGCAAATGCGCCGCGTAGAGATGGCCGAGCATGTGGTTCACGGCGACGAAAGGCTTGCCGAGGCTCCAGGCGAGCGTCTTGCCGAAGGTCAGCCCGACGAGGAGGCTTCCCATCAGCCCGGGGCGGTTCGTCGCCGCCACCGCGTCCACCCCGTCCGCCGCCAGCCCCGCCTCCGCGAGCGCGCGCCGCGCCACGGGCAGAATCCACTCCGCGTGCTTGCGGCTCGCAATCTCCGGCACCACGCCCTCGTACACCTGATGGAAGGGAATCTGCGTGGCGACGACGTTGCTCAGAATCCGCTTCCCGTCCTCCACGACCGCGCACGCCGTCTCGTCGCAGGAGGTCTCAATGCCCAGCACCTTCATGCACAAGAGTATACCACAAAAACCCGCAATGCGCTAGCGCAGCATGGACGGCGTGGCAAAGCGGTAGCCCTGCGCCG
>JAFLSP010000128.1:0-3528 GCA_022510885.1 Treponema sp.
CGCGTCTTTTGCGGACTGGCGGGAAACAATCAGCGCGACTATTATTGCGACCACGCCGACAATCGGGCTTAGCACGGTCGCCAAAAACTCAATAAAAGCAGTCATTTACCTTTTCTGCTCCATCACGCCGCGCTGCCATACCGCATATACACGTACTCATACACCCGCGTGCGGCAGGCGGAGATGCTCGTCTCGTCGTAGCATTCGGGAAGCCCCTCCCAGAGCGTGTCGCGGATAAGGTTGTCCACTGCGGCTTTCGTCTCCTGCTTGTCCGTCCAGTGGTCCAGTCCGGCGATTTTCTCCTTGATTTTCGCAAGCAGCGTAGCAGACACTTCCTTGAGCCTCTTGATGTCGTCCTTGCCCAAGTCCGTGCGGAAGAGCATATCGTAAAGGGAAAGCTCCTCGTCGCTGGCAAAGCCCTCACGAACGTACCGCTGCTCCTCATCGCCCATCTGCCTCGCCAAATCCATCAAGTCCATGAAAGTTCTCTCAATCGTCGCGCGGTCCTGCTCGGCGTTGTAGCCGTCTATAATCTGCTGATAACGCTCGTAGTAGTCCACGCGCGCCGGGTTTGCAAAGAGCATTTTGTCCAGTTTCTGTCGGATAAACTCCTCCAAATCCCGCAGCAGGAGGTTCTTGTTTCTGATGTTGGCGAACTCACGGCGCAGCAGCTCAAAGTCAATCGCGCTGATGTCAAAGCGGCGTGGCTCTTCGGCTTCGTCTGCCTGCGGCTGAATCTCCACGTAGGAGCTGATGATGCCGTTGATTTCTATCATCAGGTCGGTCGTGTCGGTATGTCTCCGCTTCTTTTGCAGCTCGGCATAGATGGCGGCGACAGCCTCATACTCCTTGCGGTCTGAGTCGGTGATGTCCTTGCGGTCAGTGTACTTCATCAGGCGGCTCAGCTCGGACGCATAGGTTGAGAACGCCTTTTTGTCCTCAATCGTGCCGCACACAGCGTTTGCGGCTTCCCGTAGTAAAGAGAGCCTTGCGAAGTCCTGCGCACCGATGAGAGCCTGCAAGTCAAAGTCGTGCTCTGCCAGGAACGCTTTCGCCTTACCGATGGTCTCCCGGATGCGGGCAATCAGCTCGCCCTTGTCCACTGTGGGGTCAGTTCCGCCGCCAGAATTTGCGGTGTAGTCGGCAAGGGCTTTTCTCAGCGCCTTGACAATGCCGATGTAATCGACAATCAGGCCATTGCTTTTTCCCTCGCTCACACGGTTTGCGCGGGCAATCGTCTGCATGAGCGTGTGCGCTTTGAGAGGCTTGTCCAGATACAGGCACGAAAGGCATTTCACGTCAAAGCCGGTGAGCCACATGGCGCAAACGAACACCACACGCAGCGGATTATCTGAGTCCTTGAATTCCTTGTCCAGTTCCCGCCTTTCCATCTTGGTGCGATGGTATCTGATATCCAAATCCCATTTCTTGAAAGTCTGGATTTCGTTCTGCTCCTGGCTGATGACGACAGCCATCTCGGTTTCCTGCATCCATTTGAGCTTCCGCTCAAGCTCCTGTGATTCCTGTTGCGTCGCAGTCCTAATCTTAGTTTCCAGACTTTTGATTTCCTCCGCCCAGTATTCCTGGACAAAGTTATACATACGGACACAAGTCACCTTGTTCAGGCACACGAACATCGCCTTGCCGCTCGTCCATAAATCGGAATAATGCCGCACGAAGTCACGGGCAATGGAGCGCAGGCGAGGCTCGGCGGTGAGCAAATGTATTTCCTTCGCGAATTCCGCCTCCAGTTTGTCCTGCTGGTCCACGTCAAGGTCGGCATTCTCAATGGCATCCAGAATCTGATTCGTGATTTCAGGATTGTGCAGGTCAAGGATTTTCTCGCCACGGTTCTCGTAGTAAAGCGGCACGGTCGCCCCGTCATCCACCGCCCGCTTGAAGTCATAGACGGAGACATAGCCGCCGAAAGTGCGGGCGGTGATATTGTCGCTGGACAAAAGCGGCGTTCCGGTAAAGCCGATGCGCGCTGCCGTCGGCAAAAGCCGCATCATGTTGTCGGCGAAAATTCCGTACTGGCTGCGGTGCGCCTCGTCGGACATGATGATAATATCGTGGTCGGGATATATCGGCACTTCATTTGGCTTGTTGAACTTCTGAATCAGTGTGAAGATAAAACTCGGATTGCCTTGCAGTTTCTTAACAAGGTCATCGCCGCTTGAAGCAATGAATTGCGATGCTTCGGTTTTTCCCAGCAGACCGCAGTTCTCAAAAGTATCGCTGATTTGGGTGTTCAGCTCATCACGGTCGGTGAGGATTACGAACGTGGGCGAGCCTTCGAACTTCCTGCGCACCTTCTGCGCGAAAAACAGCATGGAGTAGCTTTTTCCCGAGCCTTGCGTGTGCCAGAACACGCCAAGTTTGCCGTCGTTCAGCTTCCGCTCCGCATAGGCCCTCACCGCCTCGTTCACGCCGAGGTACTGATGGTTTCTCGCAAGGATTTTCACCGTGTTCCCGCCCGAATGGTCGAACAGGATGAAGTTCCTAAACAGGTCAAGGAAATTATCCTTCCTGCAAATGCCGCGCAGCATCGTCTCCAGCGCGACGCTGCCCTGCTCATCCTCCGCAAGCCGCTTCCACTCATGGAAGAACTCGTACTTGCTGCCGAGCGTGCCGACTTTTGCCTCCATGCCGTTGGAGAGCATGAGGAAGGCGTTGTAATAAAAGAGGTGCGGAATGGTGTCCAGATAGTCAAGATAGTTTCCCGTGTAGGCGTCCTCCACGTCCACATCGTGCCGTTTCAGCTCCACGAACAGCAGGGGGATGCCGTTCACAAAGCCAACGATGTCCGTCCTGCGGCGGTGCAAATCGCCGTGGATTTTAAGCTCTTTGATTGCAAGGAAATAGTTCTTATCGGAATCCTGAAAGTTGATGACTGCGGCTTTTCTGCTTTCCGTCTGACCGTCCGGCTTTTTCACCGTGACCGGGATGCCGTCACGGATGAGAGAATATTTCTCCTCGTTCACCTGCATGAGCGATGATGTGGACAGCCTGTTTTCCAGCAGCTTCTGCGCCTCAGAGATTTGGCTGTCGTTTATCCATGGATTCAGTCTTTTCAGCGCGTCGTGCAGGTAGCGGGTCAGCAAGATTTCCTTGCAGTCTTTCCTGCCGAACGTGCCGTCCTTGCCGAAAGTCTCCTTGTTATATGCAAACTGCACATCCCAGCCAAGCTCTTCATGAAGCAGCTTCCCCGCGCTCTCCTGCACGAGGATGTTTTCGGAATAATCGTGGCTCATAGGAACACCTCCGTATCATGGCGATGATAGTACAGCGTCATTTCAGCACTTCCCATATTGTATTCTGCTTTGCCCCCACTCTTCTGATATAGCCCTTGTCTTTAAGGGAATCCAAAGTCCGCTGCACCGTCCTGACTGTTTTAGAAATCTTGTCCGCAATCTCCGCCCTTGGCGAGCCGGGGTTCAGCCTCAATATCGCAAGAACCGCCTCCTCCGTTCCGTTCAGTGCGTCACTTCTAATGTCACTTCTAATGTCACTTCTAATGTCACTTCT
>JAFLSP010000128.1:3628-4846 GCA_022510885.1 Treponema sp.
GTCACTTCTAATGTCACTTCTAATGTCACTTCTAATGTCACTTCTGAGCTTCGGCCGAAAGATAACGAACTTAAAACCGTTCTCACTGTTCTCGTAAGAATATGTAAGCCCCGCGTCTGCGCAAAGGCTGTGGATTCTCTTAAAGCCGCTGCCAAACTGCTCTATCGATTTGTTCAGATACAATATCTTCGCTATCGTGGCATTCCTGACCTCGGACTCGACATTATTCCGTATGTATTCTTCGGGCTTGTGTCTGCTCGCATATTCCCCGGGACTGTAAATCGTGACCATGCCCGGATGAATGCATATCTCATGGGTCGTCCGTCCGTTATATATCGAATGAGCGAAGCCGTTCGCCAAAACCTCCCTGACCACCGCCACAGGAATCTCGGGGATTTCCTCCCGTTCCGCTCCCGTTATCTCGCTCCTCCAGCGAATATTCTTTAAGATGTACTCCTCCGCAATTCTCAGCAGGTTATAGACATTATCCTCAAACAGCCTCATGTCAAGGAAAGTCAGTTTCTCGTCAGTCGCAAATATCCCGGCTTTTAGCGAAACGGGGCGCGTATTCCCAAAGAGCACCTCTCCCGCGTTTGTCAGATTGTCATCGCAAACAAGCCCGAAGCGGTTTAGAATCGCAGGGCAGGTATACTTTCCCTCGGGCAGCCTTCCCACGGCGACCGCATTTTGCCAGAATGATTTTACCGCCGACTTGTCGATTTGTTTTACCGACGCATCCGACTTCCCTTTCTCCCATTTTTCCTTGTATTTATTCGCCGAGAAAAAGGCCCTCAGTTTCTCCGGCTCAATCTCCCTGTCCTCATCGGCCGTTCTCAGATAATACCTTCCCGCCGCAGAATACGGCGTGTTTTCGCCGCTGAATTCCACTTTAATCAGATGCTTTTGCTCCAGCACGACTTCCGTAACCGCAGGGTATATCTGAGGCTTTATATTCTCATAAATTGCTCTGGAAACGCTCCGCAACGACGACTCCGAGACTTCCTGACCTACGACATCACCGTTCGGCTTTACGCCAAAATACACCGTGCCGACACCATGCTTGTTTAATATGGACGCTATAGAAATCATGGCCTCTTTCATCTCGCCGGTCGTCTTTTTGTATTCGAGCGTCTCCGTTTCCTTTCCAAGATTCATGGCGTCCCCTTTTTCCCAAACGACATCATTATAGAGCAAAGAAGCATTTTTGTCTTTTTTCCG
>JAFLSP010000129.1 GCA_022510885.1 Treponema sp.
CCACTCGCCGTACTTGCTCGCCACGGAGACCGAGCCGCCGTGCGCCTGCGCGATGGCGCGGGCAATCGGAAGCCCCAGGCCGTAGCCGCCCGTCGCCCGCGCGCGCGACTCGTCGCCCCGGTAGAAACGCTCAAAAATCTTCTCAAAATCCTCTTTCTGAATGCCCTGCCCCGTGTTGTGCACGCGCACCACGTTGCTCCTGCCTTCGGGACAGGCGGTCACGCGAATCTGCGCGGCCCTTTCGGAATTCTTAATCGCGTTGTCCACCAGAATCATCACCACCTGCCGCACCTGCCGCTCGTCGCCCAGGCAGGTCATCTGCGGCTTCACCGCAAGCGAAAGCGACTTGCCCTGCTCAAACGCAATGCTCTCAAACGGCAGGACGGCGTTCTCCACGGCGAGCGAGAAGTCGAACGCCGTGCGCTCCGGGCGGCCGCGCTCGGAGTCGCTGCGCGCGAGGGAAAGCAGCCCCTGCACCAGCTGCCCCATGCGCTCGTTCTCCGCCTTGATGTAGCGCAGCCACTTGCTGTCCCCGTGGTCGGCCAGCAGCACGTCAAGGTTCGCGCCGATGACCGCAATCGGAGTCTTCAGCTCATGCCCCGCGTCCGAGATAAAGCGCTTCTGCTTGACGAAGGCGTCCTTGACCGGGCGCACGATGAAGCCGGACAGCACCCAGGCGAACACGAAGGCGACCGCCAGCGACAGCACGAAGATGACGACCGAGTAGGCCGCGAGCAGGCGCGAGACGCGCAGCTCGTTCTGCACGTTGGCAATGCAGAGGAGCGTCTCGCCGTGCGGCAGCGGCGCGGAGCACCACAGCATCCCGCCGGAAAGCCCCTCCGTGCCGACCTCGGACAGGATTTTGGCGACAATCTGGTTGATTTCCTGCGTCGTGTAGGGCAAGGGATAGTCGTGCATGGTGGAGACAATCTGCCGCTGCTCGTTCAGCCGGACGGCGAATGCGTTGCGGAAGCCGGTAATCTCAAGGCGCAGGGGAAAGCCGATGCCGTCCGCGTCCTCGGCAAGCACGTCCGCCCCGCCCGGCACGTTGGAGAGCAGGCGCAGAAAGCGCGCGTAGTTCCGCCGGCTCGGACGCTGCCCGCCGTTCACCGCCATCTGGCGCAGGTAGCCGCGCGTCTCGTCCAGCTCGCGCCGGATAAGCACCGCGTTCAGCGCGGCGAGGATGAGCGCGATGATGACCGTATGCGTGGCGATAATGGAAAAGATAATCCTGAGCCGCAGACAGGTGAGCCGTTTCATAGCCTAGCGCACGTCGTCCTCAAGCGAATAGCCGATGCCGCGCGCCGTGCGGATTCTCACGCCCACCGCAAGCGCCTCGATTTTCCGGCGGACAAAGGAGATGTAGACCTCCACGTTGTTGTACTCGGCGTTGCTGTCCCCGCCCCAGATGTTCTCGATAATGCGCTCCTTGGTGATAATCTGATGCGGATGGTCGAACAGCATCTCAAGAATCTGGTACTCGCGCAGCGAGAGCTTGACCTCGCCGCCCGCCGCCGACTGTATGGCGCAGTTGCGCCTGCTCAGCGTGAGGTCGGCAAAGGAGATGCTGTCGTCGCGGATTTCGCCCTTGCGCCGGGCGAGCGCGCGCACCCGCGCGAGCAGCTCCTCGGTGGCGAAGGGCTTGGTCAGGTAGTCGTCCGCGCCGCTGTCAAGCCCGCACACCTTGTCGCCCAGGTCGTCCTTGGCCGTCAGCAGGATGACCGGCACGTAGTTGTGCTCGTCGCGCAGCGTCCTGAGCAGCGTGAGGCCGTCCATGCCGGGCAGCATGATGTCGAGCACGATGACATCGTAGCGCCCGCTGTGCGCGTACTCCAGCCCGTCCGTCCCGGTGAGCACCGCGTCCACGGCAATGCGCTTCTTCTTGAAAATCGCCACCAGTGCCTGCGAGAGCCGCTCCTCGTCCTCCACCAACAGTATCCGCATATATGTCAGTCTAGCACAGAAATCCTAAAATACACTTAAAACCTGCGGAAGGCGGGACGCAAGCGCGCGCCGCGCCGTCTTGCGCAAACGGACGCAAGCGATTATACTTTTCCCTATGAAAATCCAGATGAAGAACGCAATCGCCGAACTAGACGGCGACGAGATGACCCGGGTGCTGTGGGCAGTCATCAAAGAGAAACTGCTCGCCCCCCACATCGACCTGAAGACCGAATACTACGACCTCGGCCTGAAAAGCCGCGACGACAGCGACGACCGCATCACCTACGAGGCCGCCGCCGCCATCAAGCGGCTGGGCGTGGGCGTAAAGTGCGCCACCATTACCTCGAACGCCGCGCGCGTCAAGGAATACAACCTGAAGCAGCTCACGCCAAGCCCCAACGGCATCATCCGCGGCGAGCTTGACGGCACGGTGTTCCGCACGCCCATTTTCGTCAGGAACATCCCCTGCGGCGTGGCCACGTGGAAAAAGCCGATTGTGCTCGGCCGCCACGCCTACGGCGACGTGTACAAGAACTGCGAAATCAGGACCCCCGGCCCGGGCAAGGCGGAGCTGGTCTTCACCGGCAGCGACGGCACGGAAATCCGCAGGACCATCCAGGAGATGAGCGGGCCGGGCATCATCCAGGGCATCCACAACCTTGACCGGTCAATAGAGGACTTCGCGCGCTGCTGCTTCCGCTACGCGCTCGACCAGCGCATTCCCGTGTGGCTCGGCACGAAGGACACGATAAGCAAGACCTACGACGGCACCTTCAAGGAAATCTTCCAGCGCGTCTACGACGCGGAGTTCAAGGCGCGCTTCGAGGCGGCGGGCATCGAGTACTTCTACACGCTGATTGACGACGCGGTCGCGCGCGTGATGAAAAGCGAGGGCGGCATGCTCTGGGCCTGCAAGAACTACGACGGCGACGTGATGAGCGACATGATTGCCTCCGCCTGCGGCAGCCTCGCCATGATGACCTCCGTCCTCGTCAGCCCCGACGGCGTGTACGAGTACGAGGCGAGCCACGGCACGGTGCAGCGGCACTACTACCGCTACCAAAAGGGCGAGAAGACGAGCACCAACCCCGTCGCGCTCATATTCGCATGGACGGGCGCGCTCGCAAAGCGCGCGGAACTGGACGGCACGGACGACCTTGCCGCATTCGCAAAAAAACTGGAGGCGGCGACGCTCGGCGTGATAGAGGACGGCACGATGACCGGCGACCTCGCGCAGCTGGCAAGCCCCGCCGCAAAGCGCGTCGTCAACTCATGGGAGTACATCGACGCGGTTGCCGACCGGCTCTAGCACCCCGCCCCAGGGGATGCCGTAGCC
Organism: Treponema sp.; assembly: GCA_022510885.1. Lineage (GTDB taxonomy): Bacteria > Spirochaetota > Spirochaetia > Treponematales > Treponemataceae > Treponema_D. The sequence continues at coordinate 3,281 of JAFLSP010000129.1, forward strand.
GCGGCAGAGCGTGGCGTACTCCGCCCCGCCGTCGGCAGGACAGGCGGTAACGAAGAACGTCCCGTCGGCAGGAAGCCGCGCGTCATCCCCGCAGGGAGGCCGCGCGGCTTTTTCGCGCTCCACGCGGATAGCCTGCCTCGCCACGCCCGCGCGGCTGTCCACCACGCGCACCGCGCTCCCCGCGGCGGCGGCAATCTCGTCCGCCACGTGCGTAAAATGCGTGCAGCCCAGCACAATCGTGTCGCAACCGTGCGCGGCAAAGAAGTCCACGGCGGGCATGACCGCCGCGCGCTTCTGCGCCGCGGTCGCGGTGAACAGCTCATGCTCGACAAAGGCAATCAAATCGGGGTCGCCCCGGCTGAACACGCGGCAGTCCCCCGCGAAGTCGCGCGTCAGGCGCGCGCAGTAGGGGTGGCGCACCGTGGCGTTGGTCGCGAGCAGCCCGATGCGCCTGTTTTTGGTGACGGAGGCGGCAAGCTTGATGGCGGGAACCGTGCCCACCATCGGCACCTGCGGAAAGAGCGCGCGCAGGTCGTCCAGCGCGGTAACGCTCATCGTGTTGCAGGCAAGCACAACCGTGCGCGGCCGCCACAGCGCGATGACGCGCCGAATCGTCTCGGCGGCACAGCGGGTGACCTCGGCGGGCGACTTCTCGCCGTAGGGAAAATGCGCCGTGTCGCCCAAATAGACGCAGCGCGCGCCGGGCATCCGCTCCTTGAGCGCGAGCATATACGGAATGCCGCCCGTCCCGCTGTCCAAAAACGCGAAGTCAACGCCGCCCATCCGCACTCACTCCCCGAACAGCCCCGCGAACGCCGCGCGCGCCTTCCCCGCCCGGCCGTCCTCCGCGCCCCCGAAGCCCTCCCGCGCCCTGAACCAGTCGCAGAAGTTCGCGCGCTCCTTGTCGCGCACCTCCTCGTCCACCGTCTCGTGGCAGTCATAATGGCTTCCCGGCTCGTAGAAACGGCAGTTCCTGCACACGTGCAGGTCCGCCCCGCAGACCGCGCAGGTCGCCGTGCGGTAGATGTCCCCCGCCGGCACGGGCGTTTTGCATTTCCAGCACATAGTGCATATATGGTAGCACAAAACAGAACAAAAAGGCAATCATGCCGCAATCCGCTTGACTTTTGCGGGATGTGCGGGTATATTTAAAGGCAGGAGAAGCGCCACGGCAGCGTGGCCGAACCTCCGTGTGATTTGCTAAAAGCCTACACGAAGTCGTCGTTCAGTGTAGGCTTTCTCTTTATCCAGTCACTCTCTGTATCTTTTTTAGCGAACGCCCTGATTATCTCAAGAACAAACGATGCGACCGCGACTGTTGCCGTCACGACCGCACAAAGAAGCATCAAGCTTTCGTATCCCGTCATAATGTCAGGCCTCCAAATAAGCGTATTCGGAGGTTTAACCTACCACTGCCGTGGCACAACATTACTATACACCATATAAGGCGATATTGCAAGAAAAAAAAGCAATCGCGCCATACGCCGAAAAAATGGTCGCCCAACTGCAAAAAAAAAACAGTATTTTCTCCAAACCGTATAGT
>JAFLSP010000013.1:0-13769 GCA_022510885.1 Treponema sp.
GTACACGAAATGGTGGTACGAGCAGGGCAACGACAAATTCATCAATCCCGAGGGGACAAGATAAATGGCAAAGCATGAGTCGCTCGTCGCGCTCGTGGGGTAAAAGTCCTGGCGCGGCGAGTCTGCTCATGGAGAGACGGCTCTCGGCGCACAGAGAGCGGACAAGATATGCGCGGAGAGCCGACTCTCCGTGCACGGAGAGCACACTCTCCGTAGAACCGTTAAGAACATTAACGGAGATATAACCGTTAATGTTCTTAACGGAAACAAGTCCGTTAAAAGTATTAACGGAAAACACGTGCGTCTTTCCGCAGATAGCAAACAAGCCCCTTTGTGTCCGACCGTTTTATCGCCAGTCGTGCCGATGACAGCGGACGCGCTCGTGGGGAGAAGTCCAAGAAAAGCGCGTTTTTGTGCAAAATCACTTGACAAAGCAGAGAAATGTGCGTATCATCTGTTGTAATAATCCTATTTGAAAAGTAGGAAATAACTATATCGGAGGTGTCGGATGAAAAAGACGACAAAAATTCTGGCCGCGGCGATTGCCGCAGTAGTGGTGGGGCTGCCCGCGTTCGCGGCGAAGAAAACGGATAAAGTCAAGACGATTTACGTCGGCGTGACGGTGGACAGCAAGTACGGCTACCTTGACGACAAGGGCAACTACGTGGGCTACGAGGCGGAACTGCTGCGCGCGGTTGACGAGGCGCTGCCGCAGTATGAGTTCAAGTACGAGTTCGGGAAACTGGACGCCATTCTGCTCGGGCTTTCGACGGGGAAGTATGAAATCGGGCTGAAGCAGTTCGAGTCGAACCCTGACCGGCGCAAGAACTACCTCTTCTCGGAGGACGGCTATCTGTGCTATGACTCGTACCTCACCGTGCTGAAGGAGAACAACGACATCCATTCGTTCGACGACCTGCGCGGAAAGCCGGTGCTCGGCAGTTCACATGGCTCTGCCTTCGCCACGTACCTGGAGAACTACAACAAGTCGCTGCCGGCGGGAGCGACAAAAATCAACATCGTGTATGCGTCGTATGCATCGCACGAGGAGACGCTCGCCGCGCTGCGCAACGGGACGATTGTCGCGACGACGATGCCGAAGTCGATTATCCGCGACTACAACAAGCAGTTCGGCGACGTGGTAAAGGCTGCGGAGAAGGAGCCGCACCGCAAGAGCGATGCCTACGTGCTGTTCAACAAGAAGCAGACTCAGCTCAAAAAGGACTTTGACGCGGCGTTGCACGAACTGATTGTCTCGGGCAAGCTGAGCGAGATTTCTCAGCGCACCCTCGGCTACGACTACAAGGACAACTAACGGAGGTATCGGATGAAAAAGACGACGAAGGTTTTGGTCGCGGCGGCTGCCGCAGTGCTGGCGGGGTCACTCGCGTTTGCGGCAAAGAAAACGGACAAGGTAAAGACGGTGTACGTCGGCGTTGCCATCGACACGAAGTACGGCTACCTTGACGACAAGGGCAACTATGCGGGCTATGAGGCGGAGATGCTGCGCGCGATTGACGAGGCGCTGCCGCAGTATGAGTTCAAGTACGAGTACTCGGACTTGGGCGGCATCCTGCTCGCGCTCTCGCAGGGCAAGTACGACATCGGGCTGAAGCAGTACGAGTCGAACCCGGAGCGGCGCAAGAACTACCTCTTCTCGGAGGACGGCTACCTGTGCTACGACGTGTACTTCACCGTGCTGAAGGAGCGCAACGACGTGCATTCGCTTGCCGACCTGCCCGGAAAGACGGTGTACGGCGGCTCCACGGTGGGCGCGGCGACGGGAACGGGGCTTGAGAACTATAACAAGACGCTTCCGGCCGGCTCCCCCAAAATCAACGTCGTGTATACGAAGCAGACGAAGGAAGAGACGCTCGCCAAGCTGCGCAACGGGAGCCTCGACGTGACGATAACCACGCAGTCGGAACTGCGCGACTACAACACGCAGTACGGCGACGTGCTCAAGCACGTGGAGAACAAGCCGTTCAACAAGAGCGATGCCTACGTGCTGTTCAACAAGAAGCAGACACAGCTCAAAAAGGACTTCGACGCGGCACTGCATGAGCTGGTCACTTCCGGCAAGCTTTCCGAGATTGCGAAGCGCACGTTGGGGTACGACTACACGGAGAACTGACGGAAGTCCGTCGCCGGGACGACTGGTTTCGTTCCGGCGACGTTTTTGTTTTATTGCAAGGAAACTCAATGGCAGAATATTTTTCATGGGAACGCTTCTTCGGGAATATCCCGAAGATTCTTCCGTATCTTCCGCTCACGTTGCAGATTGTCGCGGTGTCGTTCGTGCTGGGGCTGCTGCTCGCGCTCCTCATCGCCTGTGTGTCCATCAGGAAGATACCCGTGCTCTCGCAGATTCTGCGGGTGTTCATTTCGTTTGAGCGCGGTACGCCGATGCTGGTGCAGATGCTCGTGGTCTACTACGCGCTGCCGATGCTCATCGAGGGACTCTTTGACGTTGACACGCGCGGGTGGGGGAAGGTCGTCTTCGTTGAGATTGCGCTCATCCTGAACGAGGGCGCGTTCCAGTCGGAGACGTTCCGCGGGGCAATCCTCGCCATTCCGCGCGGGCAGACCGAGGCGGCGCTGGCGTGCGGGCTGACGAATTTCCAGGCGTTCACGCGCATCGTGCTGCCGCAGACGGTGCGGCTCGTCATCCCGCCGGTCGGGGTGAACCTCATCGGCCTGTTCAAGAGCACCTCGCTCGTGTCGATGGTGGGCGTGGTGGATATGATTGGCTACGCGAAGGCACTGGGCAACACGAGCGGACACACGCTGGAAAGTTACGTGTTTCTCGCGCTCGTGTTCATCGTCATCAATATCGTGCTTTCGACGGTGTTTTGGCAGCTTGACCGCAGAGTTTCGGCGGAGCGGAAGCATCCCAAGGAGGCGGCGTGATGTTCAATCTGGAGTATTTTTGGGACAGTCTGCGCTACGGCATCACCTATTTTCCCGTAACGCTTCAACTTGCGTTCGTTCCGCTGGGGCTTTCGATTGTCTTCGGCACGGCAATTGCGCTGGTGCGCCTGTACCGCGTGCCGGTGCTTGCGAAAATCTTTGACCTGCTCGTGCCGTTCTACAACGGCATTCCCGTCATCGTGACGCTGCTCATTTATCACCTCGTCTACCTGACGATGATGAAGCCCATTCCGAACGGGACGATGGCGGTCGCGCTGTTCACGTTCTCGCTGGAGCGCATCTGCATCACCACGGAGACGGTGCGCGGCGCGTTCCAGGCGATTCCGCGCGGGCAGTACGAGTCCGCCTACGCCTGCGGGCTTTCCGGCTGGCAGACGCTGCGCAGGATTGTCATCCCGCAGGTCATCCCGGTCGCGCTGCCGGGCTTCACGAACGGCGTGGCGGGCGCGCTGAAGAACACGTCAATCGTCATCACGCTCGGCATAAACGACGTGCTCAATGGCGCGCTCATCCCGGGGAACGAGACCTACAGTTTCCTTGAGGGCTACGTGGCGGCGGCGGTCATCTACTGGGTGTTCTGCTCGCTGCTCGAATTCATGCTGCACAAGGTGGAGCGCGCGCTCACCAAAAACAGGAACGGGGGAAAGAAGAAATGATAACGATAGAGAACGTGAAAAAATCGTTCGGGCACCTGCGGGTGCTGAACGACGTGTCGCTCACGGTGAACGACGGCGACGTGGTGGTCATCCTGGGGCCGAGCGGCAGCGGGAAGACGACGTTCCTGCGCACCATCAACTTTTTGGAGCGGGCGGACGCGGGCAGGCTGACGATTGGCGACAAGACGGTCGATTTGCACGGCGCGAAGAAGAAGGACGTGCTCGACATCAGGCGCAGGACGGCGATGGTCTTCCAGAGCTACAACCTGTTCGCCAACAAGACCGCCCTGGAGAACATCATGGAGGGGCTGGTCACGGCGAAGGGCTGGACGAAGGCGGCGGCGCGCGAGCGCGCGCTTGAGGAGCTGCGCAAGGTGGGGCTCGCGGAGAAGGCGGACTACTATCCGTCCGAGCTGAGCGGCGGGCAGCAGCAGCGCATCGGCATCGCGCGGGCGGTCGCGCTCGACGCGGACGTGATTCTGTTCGACGAGCCGACGAGCGCGCTCGACCCGGAGCTGGTGGGCGAGACGCTTCAGCTGATGAAGGCGGTGGCGCGCGAGGGCAGGACGATGATTGTGGTGACGCACGAGATGTCGTTTGCCGAGGAGGTCGCCGACAAGGTGGTCTTCATGGCGGGCGGCTACGTGGTGGAGGAGGGCACGCCGCGCGAGATTTTCACGCACCCCAGGGAGGAGCGCACGAGGCAGTTCCTCAAGCGCATCCTGCCGCAGTCGGACTACAGCATCTGAAAAAAAGAGGAGCATACAGAGGTAACCATGGACAGACAGATTGCGGACACTATCCGCGACAAGCACCCGGGCTTCTCCGACGCGCAGGTGGGGCCTGCGGCGGAGATTCAGGACAAGGCGAGGCGGCACTGCCTCAAGACGGCGCACCGCACCTTCGAGCAGGGCATCCAGTGCGTGCAGGTGAACAGCATGAACGCGCTCATCAGCCTGCGCGACACGGTGATGATTATCCACGCGCCGCTGGGCTGCTCGGGCTGCGCGGCGGTGGGCGCGCTCGACCGGCTCGCCGTCTACAAGCACCACCGCGGCATCGACGGCGGCGCGGACAACCTCATCTCGTCCGCGCTGGGCGAGAAAGAGGTCATCCTGGGCGGCGAGAGGCGGCTTGCCGAGACGATTGACACGGCAATCGAGCGGCACAACCCGAAAATCGTGTTCGTGCTTGCGAGCTGCGCGTCGGCAATCATCGGGGACGACATCGACGCGGTGGCGGCGGAAAGCGAGCGCAAGTACCGGGAGCGCGGCATCATCATCGCGCCCGTGCACTGCGAGGGCTTCAAGTCGCGCAACCACGCGACGGGCTACGACCTCGCGCTCGCCACCTTGCAGAACTACGTCATCCGCGACGCGCGGCCGGAGAAGCAGAAAGGGCTCATCAACCTGTTCGCGACGCACTCGCTGAGCTACGCCGACCAGACGGAGATGAAGCGGATGCTGCGGGCAATCGGGCTGGAGGCGAACATCCTGCCGTACCACGCGACCTACGAGGACATCATGAAAATCCCTGCGGCGGAGTACAGCATCTCGGTCTGCCAGATTTTCGGCGACGAGTACCTTGCCTTCCTCAAGGAGAAGTACGGCATTCCCTACGCGAAGACCTGCATGCCCATCGGCACGCGCAGCGTGGAGCGGTGGCTGCGCGCCATTGCCGAGCTGACGGGCAGGCAGCAGGAGGCGGAGGCGTTCATCGCGGCGGAGAAGGCGGCGGTGGAGGAGGAAATCGCCGCCATCAGGAAGAAGACGGCGGGGCTGAAGGTCTGCATCACGGCGGGCACGGGGCGCGGCTTTGCGGCGGCGACGATTGCGGGCGAGTTCGGCATGAGGCTCCTGTGCATCCACACGCCGTACTACGAGGACGCGTACTATCCCGAATTCGAGCTGATAGAGGAGCTGCACGGCTCCGACTTTTTGATTAACGTTGCCGACATGCAGCCCTACGAGCAGACGAACCTGCTGCTCAAGTACAAGCCCGACCTGTTCATCGGCATGGCGAACTGGGCGTCGCGGCTCGGCATCCCGACCATGCACATCCTTGACGCGAAGCGGCCGACCTTCGGCTTCCGCGGCGTGCTGTACCTCGGGCGGAAAATCGAGGACGCGCTGGACAACAACAACTTCAACAGGAAGCTCGCCCCGCACACGTACCTGCCGTTCCGCAGCGCGTGGCTCAAGGACGACCCCTTCAAATTCATCGAATTCCCCAGGGACTGACGGAGGACACGAATCATGGAATCATGCATAGAACGACCGCGGAATTTCTGCTCGCTGCACGGCGCGCTCGACGTGGTGGGCAACATCTGGCGGGCAATCCCGATTCTGCACGCAAGCCCGGGCTGCTCCATGCAGGCATCGCAGCGGACGAACCTGTACTATCTCGGCGGCTACCACGGGCTTCCCAGCTCGAACGCCTACGAGAAGGAGGTCGTCTTTGGCGGCGTGAAGCGGCTGGAGGAGACGGTGCGCGGCAGCCTTGAGGTGATGGAGGGCGACGTGTACGCCGTGCTGACGGGCTGCTCCATGGGCATCAACGGCGACAACGTGGAGGCCGCGCTTGAGCCGTTCGCGGACAGCGAGCTGCCGATTGTCTCGGTCGATACGGCGGGCTTCCGCGGCGACACGTACACGGGCTACCAGATGGCGATGCTCGCGCTGCTCAAGGGCGTGGCGAAGAAGGAGCGGACGATTCCGAACCTCGTCAACCTGTACGGACAGCCGCCGAGCACCGACACGACGTTCCGCGGCGATTTGGAGGAAATCACGCGGCTGCTCGCGCGCATCGGCGTGAAGGTCAACACCTTCTTCATCCGCAGGGACGGCGTGGCGCAGCTCAAGGACGCGGGAAACGCCGCGCTGAACGTCAACATTTCCCCCTGGCTCGGCAAGAACATCGACGCGCTGCTCAAGGCGAGTTTCGGCATCGAGACGCTCACGCTGAGCGGCTGGCCGGTCGGGCCGGAGGACACGGCGGCGTTCCTGCGCGAGGTCGCCCGCAGGCTCAACGCGCGGGAGCCTGGCACGGTGGACGAGACGCTGCTGGGGCAGGTCGTCGCCGAGGAGGAGCAGTACGTGTACGAGTACCTCGACTCGCTGATGGGCACCTTCGAGCGTCACCGCTTCGTGCTGGTCGGGGAGAGCGCGAAGACGCTGGGGCTTGCGCGCTTCCTGGTGAACGTGCACGGGCACATCCCGCTCGCGCTCGTCTTTACGGACACCGTGCCGCAGGCCCTGCGCGCGCCGATTGCGGACGAGGTGCGGCGGCTGGAGTGCGGGCGCAAGGCGGACGCATACTTCGAGACGGACTCGTATGAAATCGCGCGGATTGTGCGCAAGTACGGCGACGGCGACGCGACCTTGCTCATCGGCAGTTCCTACGAGAAGCCGGTCGCGGGCGAAATCGGCGCGTTCTTTGTGAGCGCGACCAACCCGAACCTGAGCGGGAAAATCTTGAACAAGGCGCACGTCGGGACGCGCGGGTGCATCACGTTCATCGAGGACATGTACAACCACTATTGATGGCGCTTGCGCACAAAAAAAGGGCTTCCTTTGGGAAGCCCTTTTTCGTCATGCCGAAAGGTCAGATGTGGTACTCCACGCTGTCCATCAGGCCGTGGTCGATGAGGATTTGCTCAAGCCGGTCCTGCGTCATCGGCGTGGGGATGGTGAACATCTCGTTCTCGTCGATTTTCTTCGCGAGCGTGCGGTACTCGTCCGCCTGCGCGTGCTTCGGGTCGTGCTCGATGACGGTCTTCTTGCGGATTTCCGCCTGCTGCACGATGTTGTTGCGCGGCACGTAGTGAATCAGCTGCGTGTTCAGCTCCTTCGTGAACGCGCGCAGCAGCTCCAGCTCGTTGTCCACGTTGCGGCTGTTGCAGATGATGCCGCCGAGCCGCACGTCGCCGCGCTCCGCGTACTTGGCGATGCCGCGGCAGATGTTGTTCGCCGCGTAGAGCGCCATCATCTCGCCGGACGCGACGATGTAGATTTCCTTCGCCTTGCCCTCGCGGATGGGCATGGCGAAGCCGCCGCAGACCACGTCGCCGAGCACGTCGTAGAACACGTAGTCGAGGTCGTCGGTGTACGCGCCGAGCTGCTCAAGCATGCTGATTGACGTGATGATGCCGCGCCCCGCGCAGCCCACGCCCGGCTCCGGCCCTCCCGATTCCACGCAGCGGATGCCGCGGTAGCCCTGCTTCTCCAGGTCGCCGAGGCTGATTTCCGTCGCGTTGTCGCGGATGGTGTCGAGCACGGTCTTCTGGTGCAGGCCGCCGAGCAGCAGCCGCGTGCTGTCCGCCTTGGGGTCGCAGCCGACCACCAGGATGCGCTTGCCCATCTCCGCAAGCCCCGCCGTCAGGTTCTGCGTCGTGGTGGATTTCCCGATGCCGCCCTTTCCGTAGATTGCAATCTGTCGTAATGTGTGTGCCATGTTATCCTCTTTTTAAAACCTATGATTGTAATAGGTAATATAAAAATATGTCATTGCGCGCGTATTGTCAAGGGGGTTTGTGAAAAGTTTTTGGCACGGCGTGCGGGTCTTGACAGGGATGGTAATCGCTTGTAGATTATCTATAGCGAATTAGTGGGAAAAGGGGGTTGTCGGCAGTGGACTATGAGACTATCAGCCGCGAGCATCCGTGTTTCGGACCGCACAAGCATAACAAGGGCAGGATGCATCTTCCCGTCGCGCCGGGCTGCAACATTGAGTGCCGGTTCTGCGACCGAAAGATACACGAGAGCGAAGAGCGGCCGGGCGTGACGCGCGCCGTCATCACGCCGCAGGAAGCCTGCGCCTATGTCCGCCGCGCGCTTGAGCGTGTTCCCGAACTGACGGTGGTGGGCATCGCGGGACCGGGCGACACGCTCGCCACGCCCTACGCGCTTGAGGCGTTCCGCTTGATAAAAGAGGAATTCCCGCAGCTTATTCGCTGTATGAGCACCAACGGCCTGCTCCTGCCCGAAAAAGCCGACGAGCTGATTGCGGTCGGCATCGACACGCTGACGGTCACGGTGAATGCGGTTGACCCGGAGATTGAGGCGCGGCTGAACAAGGGCATCACCTACCACGGCAGGCGGTACGAGGGCGTGGAGGCGGCGGACATTCTTATCCGCAACCAGCTGGAGGGCATCGCGCGCGTGGCGGATTCGGGAATGCTTGTCAAGGTGAACACCGTGCTCTGTCCCGGCATCAACGACGCGCATATCGAGGAAATCGCCTGTGCGGTCAAGGACGCGGGGGCGCATCTCTACAATATTATCCCCCTCATCCCGCAGCACGAGTTGGCGCATCTCAATGCCCCCACGTTCTGGGAACTTGACGCGGCGCGGCAGGCGGCATATCCGTACATCAACATTTTCACGCACTGCGCGCGGTGCCGGGCGGACGCGGTGGGCGTGCCGGGCGAGTACGACATCGGCGGCGAGATTTACGCGGGGCGCGCGCCGGCAGAGGAGACGTTTTCGCATGGCTGAGTACAGAATCGCGGTCGCCACGAGCGACGGGAAGACCGTGGACACGCATTTCGGGCACGCGCGTTCATTCGTCATCTTCGCGGTGGACGAGGACAGCGGCGCGTTCCGGGACATTGAGGAACGCGCCATCGACACGGCGGGATGCGCGGGCGGCGAGTGCGGTGGCGCGGGCTGCGGCGGCAGGAACGGCGCGGGTGCCGGGCAGAACGTGATGGACGCGATTGCCGAGCGGCTTGACGGCGTTTCCTACGTGCTTGTCGCGCGCATCGGCCCGCACGCTATCCGCGCGCTTGCGCGGCGCGGCATCACCGCCTATGACATTGTGTTGCCGATTGACGCGGCAATTGCGAAAATCAACGAATTCAGAAAGCGGAACCTGGCGCGAAGGCGGTCGTCCAAAACGGTCTGACTGAGTCGGCGCGGCTAGACGGCGAGTCCTTTCCGCTCGTCACAGCCGAGCATGATGTTCAGGCACTGCACGGCGGCTCCCGACGCTCCTTTTCCCAAATTGTCGAACTGCGCGGAAAGCACGATGCGCTCGTCGTTTCCGGTGACGAACAGCAGCAGGTCGTCGCGTCCGGCGCGCGCGTTCCCCGCCAGCATACCGCCGTGCAGCTGTCCGCTGTCTGCGGCGACGGTGATGAACGGCGTTCCTTGGTAAAAATCGGCATAGTAGGCGGTTAGGGCGGCGGGGGTGGCGTGTCCGTGCAGGAAATCGGCGTGGAGGGGAACGGAGACAACCATGCCGCTGTAGTAGTCCGCGACGATGGGGGAGAACAGCGGGGTGCGGCTCAGCCCGGTAACTGCTTGCATTTCTTTGAGATGCTTGTGCTGCTGCGTGAGCGCGTACTCGCGCGGCGCGGCAAGGTCTGCGTGGCGCGCGCTGTCCTCGTATTCGGCAATCATCTTCTTGCCGCCGCCGCTGTAGCCCGTGAGCGAGAACGCGGCGAGCGGGCAGTCGGCGGGGAGGACACCGCCAGAAACGAGCGGGTAGACGAGCGCGATGAAGCCGGTCGCGTGGCAGCCGGGAACGGCGACGCGCGTGCCGTTCCGTATGGCGGCGCGGTGCTGCGCGGACAGTTCGGGGAAGCCGTATGCCCAGCCGGGTGCGGTGCGGTGCGCCGTGGACGTGTCGATGATTCTGACGCGCTCGTTCTCGACGAGGGAGACTGCCTCGCGCGCCGCGTCATCGGGCAGGCACAGGAACGTGATGTCGGATTCGTTTATCAGCCGCTTGCGCTCTGCCCTGTCCTTGCGCAGGTCGCCCGCAATCGTCAGCAGCTCGATGTCGTCCCTCCCGGCGAACCGCTCGTGAATCCGCAGTCCCGTCGTGCCTTCGCTTCCGTCAATAAAAACCTTCGCTTTCATCATTGCCTCGTGCGCTACAATAGCATAAAATCCGCGTTTCTGCTATAGTGACGGCATGGAATCAGGGGCATTGCCGCAGGACGTGCGCGGCGCACATATTCATATCGTGGGCATCAAGGGGACGGGCTGCGCCGCGCTGGTGGAAATCCTGCACGCGCGCGGGGCGGTCATCACGGGAAGCGACGTGGCGGAGCGGTTCTACACCGATGACATTCTTGAGCGGCTCGGTCTGCGCGCGCTTCCGTTCGGCGAGGAGAACATCACCGACGACGTGGCGTGCGTCATCTACTCAAGCGCGTACCGTCTGGACACGAACCCCGATTTGCTTGCCGCCGTGCGGCACGGCAAGCCGCTCCTGCTCTACACCGAAGCGCTGGGCGCGCTCTCGCGGTCAGCCTACAGCGTGGGCGTGTGCGGCGTGCACGGAAAGACCACGACGACGGGGCTTGTCGGCACTGTCTTGCAGGCGCTTGACCTGCCGAGCCAGGTGCTTGCCGGCTCGCTCATCGCGTCGTTCGGGGGCGGAACTGCCGGCTCCTGTACGATGACTTCCGCGGCGTTCGGCAAGCAGTCGGGCGCGCGGTCGTATTTCGTTGCGGAGACCTGCGAGTATCAGCGGCATTTTATGGCGTTCAGTCCGCAGAAAATCATCTTGACGAGCGTCGAAAGCGACCATCAGGACTGCTATCCCACGTATGAAGACATCCTCGCCGCCTTCGTGGACTACCTCTGCACCTTGCCGCCGGGCGGGCAGGTGATATACTGCGCGGACGACCGGGGCGCGACCGAGGCGGTGGAGACGGCACGGAAACGGCGCGGTGATATTCAGGCGATTCCCTACGGCACGAGCGCGGCGGGCGACTGGCATATCGCTTTCGGCCGCGCGGAGGACGGAAGGCAGTATTTTACGCTTGATGCGCTCGGTGCGTGCGCGCTTTCCGTTCCCGGCGAGCACACGGTGCGCAACGCCGCCGCCGCCGCCGCGCTGATATGCGAATTGTTGCGCGCGGACGGAAAGAACCCTGCCGACTACGCCGGAACGATACGGTCAGCCCTGCTTTCGTTTGCGGGCGGCAAGCGGCGCAGCGAAATCGTGGGGCGCGCCAAGACAGCGCGCGGCGAGGACGTTATCGTGCTTGACGACTACGCGCACCATCCGACGGCAATCGCCACCACGCTCGCCGGCTACCGCGCGTTCTATAAAAATCACAGAATCATCGTGGACTTTATGAGCCATACCTACAGTCGCACCGCCGCGCTGCTCGATGCGTTTGCGGCGGCGTTCACCAGCGCGGATGTGGTTATCATCAATAAAATCTACGCGAGCGCGCGCGAGGATGCCTCGAACGCCACCGTGACGGGCGAGACCCTTGCCGGACGTGCGAAAGCGCACGGCTCAAACGCGGTGTATGCGGGCGACTTTGACGAGGCGACGCGCGTCGTGCTTGCGGAGCTTGCCAAGCCGAGCGGTACTGCGGACGGTTATCTGTTTGTCACGATGGGCGCGGGCGACAACTGGAAGGTGGGGCAGGCGGTGCTTGCCGCGCTCAGCGGCCGCTAAGCTGCTCGGCGGCGCGGGAAAGTGCGGTGAGCGGCTCGCTTTCCTGCCGCGTGATGACAGTCGCTTCCGTAAAACCGAGTCGTTCGAGCAGCCGCCTGACGGTGGCGCGCGCACGCTCGTCGCATTCGTCAAGCAGTCCGTCGTCTATCAGTTCCCGTTCCATTTCGTCGCGCGCCGCGTCGATTTCATCAAACACTTCCTGTGCCGTAATCGGCAGGAAGATGCTGCGCTGCTCGTCGAATATGGCCTGGCTCGTGATGTCGTTCCCGAGGATTTCACAGCGCGGCAGCACGACTTCCGCGTGCCGCCCGTCGGCGGAGAGCGTGATTTCTGCGGCGGAAACGTCGGCAAGCCCCGCGCGAATCGTTCCCGTGTAGCGGATGATGCTGTATGCTCTTGCCGCGAGCATCTGCTTCTTTATCGTGGCGATGTCGCTGTAGCGCATCCTGAGCAGCGCGAGTTCGGCAACCTCCTGGAGTTCCCGCTCAAGAAGCGCGTATTTCCGCTCCGTGGTCGTGCGCATGACCCTTCCGCGCGCATACCAGGCGAGCGCGGCGACGGCGGCGACCAGCGCGAACGTTCCGACGATTTTCAGCACGACCCGTGCAAAAAACGATTGCCTCATACCCGCAGTATACACCGACTTCCGCGATAATGCAAACCGCCGTCCGTTGGCCGCACAATTCCGTTGAGGATTCTCTTTTTCGTGCCGATAATCACGTAAATGAGAAAGTTTCGCCTGCTGTGCGCGGGGCTTGCGGCAACGTGCATATATGTCATCATCTCTCTTTCCGGCGGAACAGACGGTTTCTGGGCAAAACGACAGCTTCAGGAGCAGAAACGTCTGCTCAGCGCGCGCACGCAGCAGATTCAGGACATCACCGACAGTCTCGAACTTGAGTTCACCGCGCTCGAAAAAGACCCCGATGTTATCGCGGCGTTCGCGCGCAAGCTCGGCTATATCCGCAACGGCGAGCGGGCAGTGAAAATCAACGGGCTGCTGACCGACAACGACTTTGACTTCGAGACGGGCACGCCGCTCAAGGCGACCGAGCCGTACACGCTCCCCGAATGGTTCTGCAAGGCGTTCGCGCTTGCCGTGGGCGCGCTCGTGTACGCGCTGCTGTTGCTGGACGACTACCGCAAGGGACGACTGCGCACGACCACGCCGGCGGTGCAGGGGATTCCGGTGTATGACGTTCCGCAAGTGTGACGAAGACTCAGCTGCCCGTGCCGCAGACTTTTTGCGGCAGGGAAGCATCGTCGTCCTTCCGACGGATACCGTGTACGGGTTTTCGGGCATTGTGGACGGCGACCAGTATGCGTTCCATACCGACAAGAACATCCGCGCCATAAAGGGGCGGGGTGACGACAAACCCTTCATTCAGCTGCTTGCCAAGCCCGGTGACGTGCAAAAGTATGCGCGTGACCGCATTCCAGACCGCATCCTCGCCCGGTGGCCGGGTGCACTGACGGTCATCGTGCGCACGGCGGAGGACGGCGGCACGACGGCGTTCCGCTGTCCCGGCGACGAGTGGCTGCGCGCCGTCATCGCGCGGGTCGGCGCGCCGATATATTCCACCAGCGTGAACCGCAGCGGGCAGCCCGTCCTTGACAATGCGCAGGACATCGAGCGTGCGTTCGGCGGCGAAGTCGCGGCGATTATCGACGGCGGCTCGATGCGGGGCGGCGTTCCGTCCACGATTGTGGCGGTCGCCCCGGACGGGTCGGTCTCGCTCGTGCGGCAGGGCGCGGTCA
>JAFLSP010000013.1:13869-19387 GCA_022510885.1 Treponema sp.
GTACCGCTCAAGAGCAATGATTATTTTTTCACCCAGAGGACGCTTTCCGTGCCTTCGGCGGCTCCTGTCGCGCTGTCGGCGGAGGGAACGAGCGTCGTTTTGGTGCCGCTGAGCGCGCCGTCTGCGGTCACGGTGAACCGCCACACGATGGGATTCGCGTCGGCGGCGGAGGCAAGGGCGGCCTCACGCGGCAGGGCGGGGTAGAACGAGGCGTTCGGCTTTCCCACCTGCCTCACCTCGACCTTCGAGACATTCCCGCTTCCGTCCGTTCCCTGCACGGTCACGCTCACGTTCATGGACGCGCCGTTCTTGAAGATGACGAAGCCGCGCCCGCCGCGCAGCAGGACGATTTTGTCTGTGTGCGGCTCGCCGCCCCAGACGCCCGCAAGCGATTCGGCCTTCATGCCGCCGCCGCCCTGCATGGGTGGCGGCGGAGGCGGCGCGGCAACTTGGGGAATCTGACCGAGCACGTCCTCTATCGCGCCTTTCGCGCCCACCAGAATCTTGTAGTAGGAGTCATAGGTTTCGGTCTTGCCGTAGGTCTTGCCGTTTGCGGCGACGGCGTTGAACGTGCATTTCCATTCCATGGATTCGCTGTCCGTGCCGTCTGCGGCAATCTCGGCATAGAACGCGACGTGGCTTGACCTTGAAATCGCGGGGGCGGCTTCGAGCGTCTTTGCGGGGTCGGGCCGCTTGTCGTCTACGCTCACTTGGTCAATCGACTTGAGCTGCGTGAGGAAGATGTCCTGCGCCATTTTGATGATGTTCGTGTCGGACGAGCGGGAGACCACGCCGTAGTAGTCAACGGTAAGCGGGGCGGCAGACAGCGGGTACGCGGCGATGAGAATCAGGGCTGTCAGCACGTGCGTCAGTTTGTTCAATCCGTCTCCTCTCTGTCTCCCGTAAGCGTCAGCGCTGCAGGTCGTTCCTGAACGCGCGCGCGATGTCCCGCTTTACGTCCCTTTCTTTTATATCGGCACGTTTATCGAACAATTTCTTGCCTTTGCACACGCCGAGCGTTACCTTGACGCGCCCGTCCTTAAGGTAGAAGTCGAGCGGTATGAGCGTGTAGCCTTTCTCTTCCACCTTGCGCCGTATGCGCTTGATTTCGTCTTTGTGCAGGAGCAGTTTTTTCTTGCGGTCGGGATTGTGGTTGAAGACCGACGAGAACGGGTACTCGGCGATGTGGAGGTTGCGCACCCAGACTTCGTTGCCCGTGACTTCGGCAAAGGCGTCGGGGAAGGAGATGTTGCCCGCCTTGACCGACTTGACTTCCGTGCCCTCAAGCACGATGCCGCACTCGTAGGTGTCCTCCACGGCGTAGTTGAAGCGGGCTTTCTTGTTCTGCGCGATGACCTTCACGTGCTCTGCCATACCGTTCAGTATACCGCGCAAGCGCCGTCCTTGCAAGTGAGCGCGGTTGCGGGAGTCGGCGAACTGTGCTATGCTTGGGGTATGTTCAAGGATATTTACGCCATCTCGTACAAGATGCGGCTCGAACGGTACCGCATGATTTTCACGGTCGTGCTTGCGGTCGTCCTGTGCTTTGCCGGCATCTCGCTTTTTATGCTGTTCGTGCTGCTTCCCGTGCGCGTCTCGTCTGATTCCATGTCCCCCGATGTCTCCGTGAACGGGATTTCGCTCGCCGTGCCGCTGTTGCGCTCGCCGCGGCGGGGGGACGTTATGCTGGTGCAGGCACATGCGGTGGAAAACCATTCGCTTCCCGCGCGCCTTATGAATCATGCCGTGCGCTTGATGACCGCGCAGCAGTGGCAGCCGCTGGGCGACGGCCGTTGGGGCAGGGCTGCCGCGCCGTTCGTCCGCCGCGTCATCGGGATGCCGGGCGATACGGTCTACCTTGACAACTACGTCGCCTACGTCAAGCCGCGTGACGAGCGGTTCTTCCGCACCGAATTCGAGCTGACGCAGACCAAGTACAACGTGACGATTGCCGACCCGCCCATGCACTGGGACGCGGAGCTGGGCGCAAAGGGCAAAACCGAGCCGCTCACGCTCGGTGAGGATGAGTATTTTGTGCTCGGCGACAACCGCCTTTCGTCCGCCGATTCGCGCGTATGGGGGGCGGTTGCGCAGGACGACTTCCGGGGGAAGCTCCTCGTGCAGTATTTCCCGTTCCTTCGCGTCCATGCGTTCTGACCGCACGCCGCGATGACCGACGCGAACGGAACCGCGCTGTACGTCCACGTGCCGTTCTGCCGCAGGAAATGCGACTACTGCGACTTTTTCAGTCTCTCCCGCGATTCCTGCGCCGGTTACGCGCGTTTGCAGGAAGATTACGTGTCTGCCGTGCTGCGCGAGGTCGCTTTCTATGCCCGGCACTACGAGATTCCCGCCTGGAGCAGCGTCTACGTCGGCGGCGGAACGCCCAGCCTGCTTCCCGCTGCGGACATACTTCGGCTTATGCAGGGCATTGCCGCCGTCGCTCCCGTTCTGCCTGGTGCGGAAATCACGCTTGAGGTGAATCCCGACGACGTGACGGACGAGCTGCTTGCCGTCTGCGCGTGCGCGGGCGTGAACCGCATTTCCATGGGCATACAGGCTTTTGACCAGAAGGCACTGGACGGCGTGCGCCGCGCCGCCTCCGCGTCGTCTGCCGTGCGCGCGTTGGAGCGGGTGCAAGCGCAGTGGCGCGGGCGGCTTTCATGCGACCTGATTGCGGGCTTGCCGCAGCACACCTATCCCTCGTTTGAGGACGGCGTGCGCACGCTCCTCTCGTTTTCCCGCGTTGACCACATTTCGCTCTATACGCTCACGGTGGAGGACGGAACGCCGCTTGCGCGGCGCATCGCGCGGGGCGACCTGCGCTGGTCGCCGGAGAAAGCCGACCGAATGTGGGTGCGCGGCAGGAATCTGCTGGAGCGCGCGGGCTTTGCGCAGTATGAGGTGTCGCAGTTTGCGCGGGAGGGCTGCCAGAGCCGCCACAACATGGCGTACTGGCAGCTGCATGACTATATCGGGTGCGGCGCGGGGGCGAGCGGGACGCGGTACGGCGCGGCGGCACGGGACGGCATGTCCTGCGGCACGGGAACGCGCTGGACGAACACGACCGATGTTGCCGCCTATAATGCCTTTTGGGGGCGGAACGAGCCGCACGACATCGACGAGCTGCCGCGCACGGTGGAGACCTTGGACGCGCCTACGCAGGAATTCGAGTGCCTGATGATGGGATTCCGCACGACACGGGGCGTGTCGTCAGCCGCGTACCGCGCGCGCTTCGGGAGCAGCCTCGCGGAACGTATCGGCGCGCAGGACGGCGTGTTTGCGCAGTGGAAGCGGCGCGGACTGGCACGGGTCATTCCGCGCGCGGGCGATGTGCGCTACGCGCTTACCCGCCGCGGTCTGCTGCTGCTCAACCGCTTTTTGGAGGACGTGCTCTAGTCTGCCGGTTGCTGTCCTAACGGAATCGTAATCGTAAACGTCGTTCCCGCCCCTTTTTCCGACTGCACGGCAATGCGCCAGCCGTGCGTGTCCACGATGTTCTTCACCACGCTCAGTCCGATGCCCATACCGCCTTCGCGGCGGCTGTTCGTGGCGCGGTAGAACAGGTCGAAGATGTGCTCCGCCTCGTCCGGCGCGATGCCGATGCCCGTATCGGCGACGGACAGGCGGATTGCCTCGTCGTCCTGCCATGCGGATACGGTAATCACGTCGTTCTCGCGCGTGTAGCGCAGCGCGTTGGAGAAGAGGTTTTCGAGCGTGCGGTGGAACAGCTGCTTGTCGAATGGCACGGCAACGTCGGGGGAGAGCCGCACGTCCGCGCGCACGTCGCGCTTGAACACGCCGCCGGTCGTCACGCAGCTTTGGACGAACTCGCGGATTTCCGGCTCGATAGGCTGCCGCTTGAGCTGCTCGCGCCAGTCGGTGCTGTCGAGCTTCACGAAGTCAATCAGCGTGCTTATCATCGCCTCAAGCTGCTTGGTCTTGGAAGCGATGATTTCCAGCGCTTTCTGCTGGCTGTCGCCCGTCATCACGCCGTCGCTCATCGCCTCGGTGTAGCCCTTGATGACGGCGACGGGCGTGCGCAGGTCGTGGCTGATGCCCATGATGAAGCGCGTGCGCCGCTCGCCGTCGTCCTTGAGCGCGACGCGCATCTTCTCAAGGTTGCCGGCAAGGTTGGTGATTTCGTTCGACGTGCGCAGGTTTTTCGTCTGCTCAAGCGGCGCGTCCAGTTCCCCGCGCGCGATGCGCTCCGCGCTTCCCTCCAGAATCGTGATGGAGCGCGAGACGGTGGCGGACAGGTAAATCACGAAGACGATGCAGAGCAGCTCGAATACAATGATAAAGATGCCGAGCGTGCGGAAGACGCGGTGCGGCTGTGCCTTGCGCGGGTTCTTGTCGCGGTCGATGCGCGTGATGAGGATGACATCCGCGCCGTCGCCGAGCGGGGGCGAGACAATCTGGTAGAAATACTGCGCGCTCGTGCCACGGATGAAGCGGAAGAGGGTGGCATCATCAATCGCCGTGCGCCCCTTGAATTCGGCGATGGTGGACAGCAGGATTTCCGAGTGGTTCACGACGATGAGCATCTCCACTTCGGGCGGCAGCGACCTGAGCATTTCCCGGAGCGTGGAGAAGTCCTTTTTGGACAGCGGTCGCTCCGACATCCGCCGCACCTGCTTGTAGCCGTTCTGCAAAAGCCGCTCCGGGCTGCGGTAATACTGGCGCAGGGCGAGCGCGGCGGCAAAGATGAGCGGCACGGCGATAATACAGGCGATGAACAGCTTGAACTGCGTGCGGATTTTCATGCGTCAGCCCGGTCAAAGCGGTAGCCCTGCCCGAACACCGTCTTGATGTGCGCGGGCTTGGCGGGGTCTGCCTCGATTTTTTTGCGCAGCCGCTGTACGTACACTGCCACGGCGGTGATGTCGCCGTATGCCGTCTTCCACACGTCGTTGTAGATGGTCTCCGGGCTGAGAACCGTCCCTTCGTTCTTGATAAAATATGCAAGCACCTCATACTCCTTTGCGGAGAGCGCGATTTTCTGCGCGCCTTTTTTGAGTACGCAGCTGTTAAGCAGCACCGTGTAGTCGCCGAAGGTGTACGTTGCCTCCGCGGCTGCCTCCGACTTTGCCTGCCGCCGCACGTTCGCCTCCACGCGCGCCACGAGCACGCGCGGAGAGAAGGGCTTGGTCACGAATTCGTCCGCGCCGATGCCCAGTCCCGCGATGATGTCCTCGTCCGCGTCGCGCGCCGACACGATGACCACGGGCACGGTGTCCGTGAATTCCGCGCGGAATGTCTTCAGAAAATCGAAGCCGCTCATGCCGGGCAGGTTCAGGTCGAGGATGACGAGGTCGGGGACTTTTTTGCGCACCTCGTCCAGCGCCTGCTCCGCGCTTTGCACGGCAGTCACGGAGAATCCCGCGTTGCGCAGGTAGAGTGCCACGAGGTCCGCCATCTCCGGCACGTCCTCTATCACCAAAATGCTCGTGTCCATACCGCAATCATACCGCGTTCCGCGCGAAAAACCAATAAAAATCTTGTTATATCTGCGCGG
>JAFLSP010000013.1:19487-21735 GCA_022510885.1 Treponema sp.
AATCATACCGCGTTCCGCGCGAAAAACCAATAAAAATCTTGTTATATCTGCGCGGCGATAGCCCAGTCATAGCATGAAAAGCAGGCGGGCGGGGTGTTTGCGAACGGCTACTTTTTCGCGTGTTGCCGATAAACTTTGCGCCCCTACTTGACGATAACTTGAAATAGGGGGAAAATAGAACGATGATTTCAGTGACCCGTCTTGACGGCAAGTCGTACTGGCTCAATCCGCACATGATAGAGAGCATGGAGCGCACGCCTGATTTGACCGTCTCGCTGCTTTCGGGGAAGAAGGTCGTCGTCCGTGATGACCCCGAGACGGTTATCCAGAAGATAATCGCGTACCGCCGTGAAATCGGCATTTACAAAAATGAACTGTAGCGCGGGCGGCGCACTGCCGCCGGGCATGGGAGATATGCTATGGATATAGCCACAATAATCGGTATCGTCGGCGGTACTATCGCCATCGGTCTTGGTGTCGTCACGTCGGGCGGCTCAATCGGCGGCATCATCGACATCCCGTCCGTGTTCGTCACGGTGGGCGGCTCGTATGCCGCGCTCTTCATCGTCGCGCCGATAAAGCAGGCGCTCGGCCTGTTCAAAATCATGGGGCGCGCGTTCAAGACCCACGACTACGGCGAGAAGACGCTCATCCAGAACATGGTCGCGCTCTCGGAAAAGGCGCGACGCGAGGGCATCCTCGCGCTGGAGGAGAGCCTTGACGACCTTGACAACGCTTTTATGAAGTCCGGGCTGCGCATGGTGGTTGACGGCACGGACGGCAACGTCATCCGCACCATTATGGAGAACGAGATGAGCGCGGCCGAGGGGCGGCACATGAGCTGGATTGGCGTCATCAACGCCTGGGCGGGCTACGGTCCGGGCTTCGGTATGTTGGGTACGGTTATCGGTCTTATCGGTATGTTGAACAACCTTGAGGACAAAAGCTCGCTCGGCCCGAACATGGCGGTCGCGTTGATTACGACGCTGTACGGCTCCATGCTGGCGAACTGGCTGGTCGCGCCGTTCGCGAACAAACTTTCCGCGCAGAACGCGACGGAGATGTCAACCATGGAGATGGTCATCGAGGGCGTGCTCTCCATCCAGGCGGGCGACAACCCGCGCATCCTCGCCATGAAGCTGCTGACCTACCTTGACCCGAAGACGCGCAAGTCTATTGAAGCGGACGTGCTGAAGGATTAGTGCCGATGGCAAAGAAAGAGAAGAAAGAGCCGGCAAAGCCCTCGACCGCCTGGCAGGGCACCTACGGCGACATGATTACCCTGATGCTCTGCTTCTTCGTCATGCTGTATGACCCGACGGAAGTGGACGCGACGGCGCTGAGCCAGATTCAGTCGTCGCTCTCGATTGAGACGCGCTCGATTGACGACCCCACGACGGGCGGCCAGTCGCTCGCCTCGGGTCGTCTCGCCGACCTCGGCAACACGATAAACCAGCTTCCCGCGATTGACCGCGGGCGCTCGCTCAGCATCGCGAAGAAGAAGGCGGTCAGCGTCTTCGCGCCGGAAATCAACTCGAACAAGATTACCATTTCGAGCGACGAGCGCGGACTGGTCATCACGCTCGCTTCCGATGCGTTCTTTGAGGAGGGCAGTGCCGAGCTGAACATCGAGGAGACGCGCGACGTGCTGCTCCGGCTGTCGCGCTTCTTCCAGGACCCGGAGCTGAAGGGCAGGCGCTTCCGTATTGAGGGGCACACGGATTCCACGCCGGTCTCCAACGAGCAGTTCCCGTCCAACTGGGAGCTTTCGGCGGCACGGGCGGCGAACACGCTGCACTACCTGTCGGACTTCGGCGTTGGCGAAAAGGCGTTCTCAATCGCCGGATACGCGGATACGCGGCCGCTTTTTTCCAATGACACTAAAGAAGGACAGGCGTACAACCGAAGAGTAGATATAATCATCCTAGACGAAGGTCATTTTTAATGATAAAATGTTAAAAATGGGTGGTCGAACAGAAGGGGGATACTATGGCAGATGATGATGACTTGGACATGGGCGATGAGGGCGGTGCGCCCGCCGCAAAGAAAGGCGGCGGCGGTTTCCTGCCGACGCTGCTAAAATTCGTCGCGCTCGGCTTGGGCGCGGTCATTCTCATCGTCACGGTCGTAATCGTCACGATGAAGATAATGGGCGGCAACAGCACGCAGCAGGCGGTCGTCCCGGTGACGGAGGAGTACAACACGAGCCGCGAGCTGCTCGACTGGTACACCTCGCTCGGCTCGCTGC
>JAFLSP010000130.1 GCA_022510885.1 Treponema sp.
GGAACGCGCGCGCCTTTGCGCATTCGCGCGAAGCGTGCTATACTGCATATATGGCAGAACATTCTATTCCAACCCGCGCGGACGTTCCCGCCGCAGACAAGTGGGACTTATCGACGCTTTTCAAGACCAATGACGACTGGGAGACCGCGCTTGCGCGCATTCCCGCGCTGACCGACGCGCTCATCGCGTTCAAGGGGAAACTGGGCGACTCCGCGCAGAGCCTGCTCGGCGCGCTCAAGGCACTGGAGGAACTGGAGCGCACGGTGGAGCTGACGGCACAGTACGCGAGCCTGCTCTATGCCGCCGACCTGGGCGATGCCGCCGCGCAGGAGCGCGAGGGGCGCGTGACGATGGCGGTTACGCAGGCGGATTCGGCGGCGAGTTTTTTCTTCCCCGAGCTTATGGCGATTGACGAAACGAGCATCCGCACATGGATGCAGGACGCGGCGTTCGACGACTACCGCGTCTACCTTGCCAAGCGGCTGCGCATGAAGCCGCACATCCTTTCCGAAAAAGAGGAGCGGCTGCTCGCGCTCCAGGCAGAAAGCGCGCAGACGGCGCACAAGACATTCTCGCTGCTGAACAACACGGACCTGCAGTTCGGCACGGTGCGCGCGGACGGCAAGGACGAGCCGCTCACGCATTCCACCTACGCGCTCTTCATGGAAAACCCCGACCGCGCGGTGCGCAGGGAAGCCTACACGAAATTCTACGCGGCGTTCGCGCAGCACCAGAACACGATTGCTTCGCTCTATGCCGGGTCGGTCGCGCAGGACGTGTTCGAGGCACGCGCGCGCGGCTACGCCTCGTCGCTCGATGCCGCGCTGTTCGGCGACAAGGTGCCGCCTTCGGTCTACCGCAACCTGATAGACACGGTGCATCAAAATCTTCCCGCGCTGCACCGCTACTACGCCCTGCGCAAAAAGACGCTCGGGCTTGCCGAACTGCGCCACTATGACGTGTACGTGCCGCTCGTTCCGCGCGTTGAGACCAGGACGGGCTACGAGGCCGCCGTGGAAATCTGCCGCAGCGCGCTCGCCCCGCTCGGCACGGACTACACCGACATCCTCTGCGACGGGCTGCTGCACGGCTGGGCGGACCGCTACGAGAACAAGGGCAAGCGCAGCGGCGCGTTCTCCGCGGGCGCGTACACGGGCTATCCATACATCCTGCTCAACTACAAGGACTCTTCCATCCGCGACGTGTTCACCATGATTCACGAGGGCGGGCACAGCATGCACAGCCATTACAGCAAGACGAGCAACCCTTTCATGAGCTACGACTACACGATTTTTGAGGCGGAGGTCGCGTCCACCTTCAACGAGGAGCTGCTGTTCGAGTACCTGCTGAAAAACGCGGCGGACAGGCCGATGCGCGCGTACCTGCTCGCCATGCGCGCCAACGACATCCTCGCCACGCTGCACCGCCAGACGATGTTCGCCGAATTCGAGCTGAAGGCGCACGAGCTGATGGAAAGCGGCACGCCGCTCAGTGCGCAGGTGCTGCGCGAAACCTACCGCGGGCTTCTGGAGCAATACTTCGGCAGCGACATGGTGTTTGAGCCGGAAAGCGACCTGGAGGGACTGCGCATTCCGCATTTCTACAATGCCTTCTACGTGTACAAATACAGCACGGGCATTTCCGCCGCGCTCGCGCTCGCAAAGCGCGTCACGCAGGGCGGACAGGCGGAGCGCGACGACTACTTCGCGTTCCTCAAGAGCGGCGGCTCGCGCTATCCGATAGAAAGCCTGCGCGCGGCGGGCGTGGACATGGAAAGCACCGCGCCCACGCAGAGCGCGCTGGACACCTTTGCCGCAATCGTGGACGAACTGGAGACGCTGCTGTAGCGGCAAAACGGCGGTTTCGGCGGGATTTTTTGCCGAAACCGTGCTATAATAGCGTAGGGAGCAGACAACATGGAAAAAGAAGCGTTCTACACTTTTCTCAAAGCAATTCCCAAGGCGGAAATCCACCTGCACATCGAGGCGGTCATCAGCCGGGACTCGATTAAGGCGCTCTCGCGCAAGAAGAACGGCACGGAGATGACCGACGCGGAACTGGACAGGCTGTTCAGCTACGAGGACCTGAACGGCTTTATTGCCGCGTTCCTGGAAGTGCAAAACATGTTCAGCGAGGTGGCGGACTTTGACCTCGTGTTCGCCGACCTGCGGCAGTACCTTGCGGACAACGGCATTGCCTACGCGGAGGTCTTCTTCGCGCCGTCGGCCTTCGTCAAGAAAGGCTTTGACTACGGCGACATCATGGCGAATTTCGACAGGAACATCGCCAAAATCAAGGCGGAGACGGGCGTTGACGTGAAGGTGCTGGTGGACGTGTCGCGCACCTTCGGGCTTGAGAACGCCGAGAAAAACCTCGACATGCTGCTCGCGCACCGCATTCCTGCCGTCATCGGCATCGGGCTGGGCGGCGCGGAGTCAAAAGGCCCGTGCAAGGACTTCGGCCCGGTGTTCGAGCGCGCCCGCGCAAACGGGCTGAAAACCGTCGCGCACGCCGGCGAGGACGTGGACGCATGGTCAATCCGGGACGCGCTTGACGTGCTGCACGCCGCGCGCATCGGGCACGGCATCACCGCCATACAGGACGAGACGCTGATGGAACGGCTCAAAACCGAGCGCATTCCGCTTGAGGTCGCGCCCACGAGCAACGTGTTCACCAAAAAATACGTGCCGTCCTTCGAGCAGCACCCCATCCGCGCCTTTTTTGACCGCGGGCTGCTCGTCACCGTCAACACGGACGACCCGCTGTTCTTCAAGGTGAGCCTGCTCGATGAATATTGGAACCTGCACAGCAGACTGCATTTTACCGAGGACGACATCAGGCAACTCGTGCTGAACGGCTTTGCCGCCTCGTTCCTGCCCGACGACGAAAAGAAGGCATGGGCGGAAAAAGTAGAAGCGAGCTGGAAATAACGCTCCCGTCGCGTCAGCGCAGGTACACCATCAGCAGCATGATGTCCGAGTTGCGGATGCCGCTGATGCGGCTTGCCTGCCCGAGCGTGAGCGGGCGCACGGCTTCCAGTTTTTGGCGCGATTCGGCGCTGAGCGCGGGAATCCTGCTATAATCAAAGGTAGCGGGGATTTTGCGGTCTTCCATGCGGTGCAGTTTGGCGACCCGTGCGTCCTGTTTTTCGATGTAATACCGGTATTTGCAGTCCTCCTGCGCCAGTTCCCACACGAGCGGGGAGAAGCCGGGGTTCTGCGCGGAAGCGTCTTTTTCCAGCAGCGCGGCGGCGGCGGCGACCTGCGCATATTTTTCGTTCACCGCGTCCAGCTGCGCCTGCGTCTTCAGGCCGACGGCATGAGCCTTGTGCGCAAGGCGGCGGTCGGCGGTGTCGTGGCGGAGCTTGAGGCGGTATTCGGCACGGGCGGTGAACATGCGGTACGGCTCTTTCGTGCCGAGCGTCACCAAGTCGTCAATCAGCACGCCGATGTAGGCTTCGTCGCGCCCCAGCACGAGCGGCTGCCAGTCGGGGATGGCGGCGTGGTTTCGCGCGGAAAAATCCGCCGTCTCTTCGTCGTCCGGCCGCGCGGCGCGCAAAGCCCCGCACGTCTCCCGGTGAGCGCGCGCGTACAGGGCGGCGTTGATGCCCGCCACCAAGCCCTGCCCCGCCGCCTCCTCATAGCCGCTCGTTCCGTTGATTTGCCCCGCGTGGAACAGCCCCGCCACGCGCTTCGTCTCCAGCGAGGGGAAGAGCTGCGTCGGGTCAACGTAATCGTACTCCACGGCGTAGGCAGGGCGGCTGATAACGCAGTCGGCAAAGCCGGGCAGCGTGCGCACGAATGCGTCCTGCACGTCCTCGGGGAGCGATGAGGACAGCCCGTTCAGGTAGATTTCGTCGCTCAGGAGACTTTCCGGCTCGATGAACAGCTGATGCCGCTCGCGCTCGGCAAAGCGCATCACCTTGTCCTCGATTGACGGGCAGTAGCGCGGCCCGATGCCGCTGATTTTTCCGCTGTACAAAGGCGAGCGGCCGATGTTCGCGCGGATAATCGCGTGCGTCGCCTCGTTCGTGTAGACGAGGTGGCACGGAACCATCGGGCGGTCCACGGATTCGTCGTCAAAACTGAACGGCACGACCTCATCATCGCCCGCCTGCACCTCAAACGAGGAGAAATCGACCGTGTGGCGCAGGACGCGCGGCGGCGTTCCCGTCTTGAGCCGCCCCGTGGTAAAACCGAGCCGCCTGAGCGCGTCCGTCAGCCCCTCCGCGCCGCGCTCGCCAAGTCGTCCGCACGGCGCGTCGTACTCCCCGATGAAAATGCGCCCGCCCAGGAACGTGCCCGTGGTCAGCACGGCCGCCCGGCACGGAATGACGCGCCCGCGCTCGGTGACGACGGCGGTCACTTTCTGCCGCATACCGCTCGCGACGGTGCGGAGGTCGCACACCGTGTCCATGAGCGTGAACAGGTTCGGCGTTGCCTCGACGACCTGCCGCGCCACCTGCGCGTACACGATTTTGTCCGCCTGACTGCGCGGCGACTGCACGGCAGGCCCGCGGCTCTTGTTGAGCATCCGAAACTGAATCATGCTGCGGTCGATGAGCCGTGCCATCTCGCCGCCCAGCGCGTCAATCTCGCGCACGATGTTGCCCTTCGCAATCCCCCCGATTGACGGGTTGCAGCTCATGCGGGCAATCGCGTCTATGCTCTGCGTGACGAGCAGCGTCTTCATCCCCATGCGCGCACACGCCAACGCCGCCTCAACGCCCGCGTGCCCGCCGCCCGTGACGACGACATCAAAGCAATCGTAGAAACCTGCCATAGGAACAGTATAGTGAAAAGCGGC
>JAFLSP010000131.1 GCA_022510885.1 Treponema sp.
TTGATGTGTTACCTCTTATTATCCTATACAACTCGGAGAAAATACTGTTTTTTTTGTAGTTGAACGACCGATTTCAGACAGGCTTTTGCCGCTTGCCCGCGCCCGTGGAAAGGGCGGCCGACGCGCCACGCTTCAAGGAATTTTAGTCGGCGCGGCGTTTCCGCGCGTTTTTGTTCCCCTTGCTTGCAATTCCAGCAATTTCTCTCTATAATTTTTGCAATGCGGAAACTTCCCGAAGTTATTTATTACAAGGACGAGCTGAACGACGAGTTTGCTTTTGACAGCATCACGTCGCGGAAAATCGGCGCGGATTACCGGTATGTGCGCGATTCGTTTTTGGGGAAGATTGCCCGCCTTTTTTGGTACAGGGTCTTCGCGTTTCCGATTGCGCTCGTTTACCTTAAGTTCGCCTACAGGCACAGAATCGTGAACAGGCGCGTCATTCGCTCGGCGCGGGGGCGGGCGTTCTTTCTGTACGGGAATCACACGCACAACCTCTGCGACGCGCTTATTCCCACGTTCGTGTCGTTGCCGCGCAGCGTCTTTGTCATCGTCCATGCGAACAATATTTCCATGCCTGTCCTTGGCGCGCTCACGCCGTGCCTTGGGGCGATTCCGCTTCCCGACGACCGCGAGTCCACGCGGAATTTCTTTGACTGCATCAAGGCCAGAATCGCGCAGAAAAAGGTGGTGACGGTCTATCCCGAGGCGCATATCTGGCCGTTCTACACGAAAATCCGTCCGTTCTCGTCGCTTTCGTTCCGCTATCCCGTGCAGTACGGCGTTCCTTCGTTCTGCTTCACCAACACGTACAAAAAGCGCAGGTTCTCGAAGAATCCGCAGATTGTGACGTTCGTTGACGGCCCGTTCTTTCCGGACGCATCGCTTCCTGTCAAAGAGCGGCGCGAGGATTTGCGGAACAGGATTTTTGCCGCCATGAGCGAGCGCGCGAAGGAGAGCAATGTGGAAATCGTGCGCTATGTGCGCGCGGACGAGAACGCTTGCAACTCGGCGGGAAGCCTGGGGACAAACTGAGAAGGAAATCGGATTTCATGGTCAACGTGCTTTTTTGCGGGAATGACAAGGTTTTTGACGGAATGCTCACCTGCGCGCTTTCAATCATGAAGCGCACGGAAACAAAAGAACCGTTCCGTTTTTTTGTCTTCACGATGGACTTGCGCGACTTGAGCGAGCGCTATACCCCGATTACGGAGCGGCACGCGCGGTTTCTTCTGCAAGTTGTGCGTGGCTATAATCCCGAAAACGAAGTGCGCCTCGTAGACGTAACGGCACTGTACAATGAACACTTCCGCGGCTGTCCGAACGAAGCCTGCTACTGCTCGCCGTTCACGCTTATCCGCCTGTTCGCGGACCTTGTGCCGGGGATTCCCGAAAAATTCCTCTACCTCGATGCGGACGTGCTTGCGAACCGCGACATCATGTTTCTATATAGTATTGACGTTTCGTGCGTGGAATATGCCGCTGCGAACGACCACTACGGAAAATATCTCATCAACCCGCGCTACATCAACGCGGGCGTTATGCTCTTCAACATGACGCTCTGTCGGGAGACCGGGCTTTTTTCAAAGGCGCGCGAGCTGATAAAAAAACGCAAACTCGTTTTTGCTGACCAGAGCGCGATAATCCGCAGCACAACAAGAAAGAAGCTTCTTCCGCAGAAATTCAACGACCAGAAATTCCTGCACCGGCACACGGTCATCCGCCATTTCTCGCAGCGGCTTTTTTATTTTCCCTATCCGCACATCGACAACGTGAAGCAGTGGGAGGTTTCCCGTGTGCATAAAATCTTCCGCTATTTCCAGTTTGATGATATTCTGCTAGAATACGTATACTTAATTGAAAAGTTCAGGAGAGATTTCCTATGAGCAAACGCATTCCGATTTTTTATGCCTGCGATGACAATTTCGTCAAATTCACGATAGTCTCGATTCAGTCGCTCAAAGCGAACGCCTCGCGCGATTTTTGCTACGACATCCACATCCTCTGCACGAAAGTGAGCGACGAGATGAGGGCCGCCGCGCTCTCGCTTGCGGACGAGACGTTCAGCATCATGTTCGACGACGTGAACGACTTCCTCAAAAGCATCGAGTACAAGCTGCACGTGCGCCACTACTACTCAAAGACGACGTACTACCGCCTCTTCATTTCCGAGATGTTCCCCGAGCTGGACAAGGCGCTCTACATCGACAGCGACACGATAATCCTCGGCGACATCTCCGAGCTGTATAACCACGACCTTGGTGACAACTACGTGGGCGCGTGCAACGAGCAGGCGATGGTTCAGACGGACATCTACGGCACTTACGTGGAGAAGTGCGTCGGAATCAGCCGCCACAAATTCTTCAACGCCGGAATGATTCTGATTAACTGCCGCCAGTTCCGCGAGCAGAATCTTCTCGACCGCTTCATCAAGCTCCTGCACGAGTATTCGTTCATCGTCACGCAGGACGAGGACTATCTGAACGTCATCTGCAAGGACAAGGTGCTCTGGATTGAGAACAACTGGAACGTGGAGATGTTCGGCGAGCTTCAGTACAAGCCGGAGGACTTCAAGCTCATCCACTACATCATGGTCTCAAAGCCGTGGCACTACCGCGACTGCATCCACAAGGATTTTTTCTGGAAGTACGCGGAGCAGACGCCTGTCTACGAGCAGATTCTCAAAGTGCTTGACGACTACACTGACGAGGAGCGCGCGCGGGACATGGCGAGCGTGAAGGAGCTGGAGGAGATGGCGGTGCGTGAGACGAACCGCCCCGACAACTTCCTGAACCGGCAGAAAATGTACAGCGAGAAAGCGGGGGAGGTCGCGGGCAAAGAGTCATCCGCGCAGAAATCCCCGGAGCGGCTTGCCGTGCTTGCGAAAATCAAAGAGTACGAGCGCGCGGGCCGCTTTGACGAGGACGTGGAGGACGACCCGCCTGCGCTCCAGATTCGCCCGGGCGAGGTTGACTGGGAGCGCAGGAAACTTTCAAGCAGAATCAAGGCGCACTTCGCGTTCCGTGCCGCGCGCAAATTCCTGAACGACATGATGAGAAAACGTCAAATTATCATCAAGGGCGTGGAGGGGACGGAAAACCTCAGGCTTCTGAACGGCGGCGCGATTATCACGTGCAATCACTTCAATGCGTTCGACAGTTTTGCGATTCAGTTTGTGTATGAGGAGATTCTCAAGGCGGGCGGGAAAGGCCGCTTCTTCCGCATCATAAAAGAGGGCAACTACACGAATTTCCCGGGATTCTACGGCTACCTGATGAAGGCGTGCAACACGCTTCCGCTAAGCCGGAGCCACCGCGTGATGAACGAATTCCTCACCGCGTGCCGCAACCTTCTGAAAAACGGCGACTACATCCTCATCTACCCCGAGCAGAGCATGTGGTGGAACTACCGCAAGCCAAAGCCGCTGCGCAAGGGCGCGTACACGCTGGCGGCAAAGAACAAGGCGGCTGTGCTGCCCGTCTTCATCACCATGCAGGACAGCGACACGCTCGACCCGGACGGCTTTTTCGTGCAGGAGTACACGATTCACATCGGAAAGCCGATTTTCCCGAACCCGGAGCTTCCGCTTGCCGAGAACATCTCATCGATGATGAACGAGAATTACCTTGTCTGGAAGAAAGTCTACGAGGATGTCTACGGCATCCCGCTCAAATACGAGGGCGACTGAAACGATGCGCGCACTCAAAAAAATCATCTTCATGCTTGCGGTTCTCCGCGCGGGAACGTGCTTCGCGCAGGCGGCAATATCCGCCGAGACCGCCGCGCTCGTTGACTCGTTCTTTGAACTTCGGATGAACCTGTCGCTCATGGACGGCGACACCGACGCGGGGACTGCCGAAATCATTGCCGCGATTGACGGATTTGAAGAGCGGAACTCACGGCAGATTGCGTCGCTTTCCGAGCAGGACAGAATCGTGATGGAGAACTTCATCATCATGGAGCGGTACAACTATCTCTACGAGAAGGACGGGCAGGCGAAAGCGCAGCACGAGATTCTGGGGGCGCAGCGCGAGAAGTGCGAGTCATTCGCAAGGACGGCGGGCGACGATGCTCTGTCCGCGCACTTTTTCTGCACATGGGCGGACATCACGTCGTGCTACATGGGCTACTCCGTCGCCGACGTGCTGAAATACGGCACGAGCATAAAGCCGCTGTACGAAAAGGCGCTCAAAAAAGAGCCGGACTTTTCCTACGCGCTCACGAACATCGGGCAGTATTATTACTTTGCGCCGAAGATTGCGGGCGGCTCAAAGAAAAAGTCACTCGATTTTTTTGAGCGGGCGCGGAATGCCGCCAAGACTGACGCGCAGAAATACTATGCCGACATCTTCCTCTCGCAGCTCCTCTTTGAGAATAAGGACTTCGCGCGGTGTAGTGCGCTGCTCACCGAAGCCGAGTCCTTTTGCCCCGGAAGCCGCTACCTCGCAAAAATCCGCGATGCAAACAAGGGCGGTCTTTCGCTGTACCAGTACAATCAGAAAAAGTCATCGCTGGACAAGGAAGCGAAGTAGATGCGCTCTGCCTGCGGCGGCTAAAAACATATCTTGTAAACATCATATATCCGCATTATAATGCATTACAAACGATTCTGGAGGTACGGTTATGGCAGGTGCGCTTGTGCAAGTGCGTGTTGACGAGGCTTTGAAGCAGAGAGTTACGAAGGTGTATGAGGGGCTGGGCTTGGACCTCTCGTCCGCCGTGCGGATGTTCTTCACTCGCTCGGTGCAGGTGGGCGGCATCCCGTTCT